>JAEWEK010000146.1 GCA_023389425.1 Pseudomonadota bacterium
TGTCGTCGGTGTTCGGCTTGAACGCCAGGCCCCACACGGCGAAGTGCTTGCCGCTCAGATCGCCGCCGAAACGCGACACCACCTTGTCGCCCAGCACGCGCTTCTGGCGGTCGTTGACCGCTTCCACGGCCTGCAGGATCAGCAGTTCGCGGTCGTACTGGCGCGCGGTGCGTTCCAGCGCCTGCACGTCCTTCGGGAAGCAGGAGCCGCCGTAGCCGGCGCCGGCATACAGGAAGCTGTAGCCGATGCGCGGGTCGGAACCGATGCCCTGCCGTACCGCCTCGATGTCGGCGCCCACCTGGTCGGCCAGGTTGGCCAGCTCGTTCATGAAGGAGATGCGGGTCGCCAGCATCGCGTTGGCCGCGTACTTGGTGAATTCCGCCGAGCGCACGTCCATCCAGTAGGTGCGCTCGTGATTGCGGTTGAACGGCGCGTACAGCAGCTTCATCATGTCGCGCGCGCGCTGGCCGGCGTGGCTGTCGTCGTGGCCGATCACGATGCGGTCCGGACGCATGAAGTCCTCGACCGCCGCGCCCTCTTTCAGGAATTCGGGGTTGGACACGACCGAGAACTCGGCCGAGTTGTCGCGTGCCCGCAGCTCTTCGCGGATGGCGGCGGCAACGCGGTCGGCGGTACCGACCGGCACCGTCGACTTGTCGACGATGACCTTGAAGCCGTCCATGTGGCGGCCGATGTTGCGCGCCGCGGCCAGCACGTACTGCAGGTCGGCCGAGCCGTCCTCGTCCGGCGGAGTGCCGACCGCGATGAACTGCAGCTGGCCGTGCGCCACCGAAGCGGCGACATCGGTCGAGAAACGGATGCGGCCGGCGGCGCGGTTGCGCGCGACGACTTCTTCCAGGCCCGGCTCGTGGATCGGGATGCCGCCGTTGTTGAGCAGGTCGATTTTCTTCTGGTCGACGTCCAGGCAGAACACGTCGTTGCCGAGTTCAGCGAGGCAGGCGCCGGTGACCAGGCCCACATAGCCTGTGCCGATGATGGTGATTTTCATTGTTTAGTTCATGACGTTGAGTTCTTCGGTGCGGCGCGGCGGGTAGGTTTCCCACCGGCTGCATCCCGGGCAGTGCCAGTAGAACTGGCGCGCCTTGAAACCGCAGTGGCTGCACTGGTAGCGCGCCAGCTTCTGCGTGTAACCGTGGACGAGGTTCTTGACCATCGACAGCTCTTCCCAGACATGCGCCGGCGCATCCATCAGGCGCGCTTCCAGCAGCTTGTCCAGGCCGAGCAGCGTCGGGTTGCGGCGCAGTTCCTCGACCACCAATGCTTTGGCAGCTTCCACGCCGTCGAGTTCGATGACGGCCTTGAATACGACCTCCACCAGGTCGATCGACGACGCTTCGGCCAGGTAGGAACGCAGCAGGTTGACGCCTTCCTGCGCGCGCCCGACCTTGCGGTAGCCATCCATCAGGCGGCCGGCGACCAGGGCCACGTGCGGCACGCTTTGCTGCTCGACGCGGCGCCAGGTGCTGAGCGCGCCTTCGATGTCGCCCTGGGCCAGCAGCGCATCGCCCAGCAGGATGGTGGCGCGCACGCTCTTGCGGTCGGCGTGCAGGGCCTTGTCCAGCAGGGCCATCGCCTCCTTGGTGTCCATGCGTACCAGGGCGTCCTGGGCCAGCTCGCAATAGAACTGGGCAATTTCCTTGTGCATTGCGCCAGCGCCGGATTCCTGCAGGCCCACGGCGGATTCGATGGCACGGCGCCATTCCTTTTCGCGCTGGAAGATTTCCAGCAGCGCACGGCGCGCCTGCACCGCATATTGGGTATCGACCAGCAGGTTGAAGGTTTCCTCGGCACGGTCCAGCAGGCCGGCCTTCAGGTAGTCCATCCCCAGCTCGTACTGGGCGTGCACCTGCTGCTCGGTCGGCAGGTCCGGGCGCGACAGCAGGTTCTGGTGGACGCGGATGGCGCGCTCGGTCTCGCCGCGGCGGCGGAACAGGTTACCGAGCGCAAAATGCATGTCGGCCGTTTCCGGGTCGAGCTTGACGATCTCGATGAAGGCATCGATGGCCTTGTCCGGCTGCTCGTTGAGCAGGAAATTGAGGCCCTTGAAATAGCCGCGCGGCAGGCTGCGCGATTCGGAGACGAGCTGCTTGATATCGACGCGCGCCGCGATCCAGCCGAGGGCGAAAAAGACGGGGATGCCGAGCAGCCACCAGATTTCAAATTCCATGCGTTCTTATTCTTTGTGTTGGGTTCAGCGCGTGGTCACGCCGTCAGGCTGAGGCTGGGCGCTGGCGGTGCCGGCGGCGCTTTGCAGGGCCTGGATGGTGTCTTTATGTTGCGAGGTCTGGCGGCGCTGGCGGAACACGGTGGGCGCCAGGGCCAGGATGCCGAGTGCCGCGCCGGCCACGAAGAAGGCCAGCAGCATCAGCACCAGCGGGCCGCGCAGTTCGTAATTCAGGAAAAAATGCAGATCGACTTCCTGCGTGTTCTTCAGGGCGAACCCGAAAAACAGCACGAACAGGATAAATCCAACGATGGTGGTGACGAGTTTCATCAGCGGGTCCTGTCGGGTGGTTCAGCAAACATGGCAGTGTCGCATATCCGTGACGATATATCAAAACGACGCACTACTATCGTCATTCCCGCGAAAGCACACAAAATGGGGTCCCCGCTTTCGCGAGGACGACGTTCTCTCTACGTTCGAAGCAGCGCGCACATAAAAAAACGGCATCCGAAGACGCCGTTCTTGGTCTGCACGCGGCAGACGACTCAGTCGTTGATGATCGGTTGCCCGACCATTGCGTCCACCCGCTCGCGCAACTGCTTGCCCGGCTTGAAGTGGGGCACCCGTTTTTCGGGCACCATCACCTTGTCGCCGGACTTCGGGTTGCGACCGATGCGCGGGGGCCGGCTGTTCAGCGCGAAACTGCCGAAGCCGCGGATCTCGATGCGCTGACCAGTCGATAATGCATTGGTCATCGCATCGAGGATCGTCTTGACGGCAAATTCCGCATCCTTGGCCACCAGCTGCGAATAACGCTCAGCCAGGCGGGCAATCAGCTCGGACTTGGTCATCTGTTCGCCTCAGGGCGGATTAGCCCTTGTTGTCCATCTTGGCTTTCAGCAGAGCGCCCAGGCTGGTGGTGCCCGATGCGGCGCTGTTGTCTGCTGCCAGCTTCTGCATGGCTTCGTGGGTGTCGGCGTTGTCCTTGGCCTTGATCGACAGCTGCAGGCCGCGCGATTTGCGGTCCACGTTGATGATCATGGCTTCGACCTTGTCGCCCACTTTCAGGTGGGTGCCGGCATCTTCCACGCGGTCGCGCGAGATTTCCGAAGCGCGCAGGTAGCCTTCGACTTCTTCGTTCAGCGCGATCACGGCGCCTTTCGGCTCAACCGACTTGACGGTGCCGGTGACCAGCGAACCCTTGTCGTTCAGTGCCACGAAGTTGTTGAACGGGTCGCCTTCCAGCTGCTTGACGCCCAGCGAGACACGCTCGCGCTCGACGTCGATGGCCAGCACGACCGCTTCCAGCTCGTCGCCCTTCTTGAACTTGCGCACGGCTTCTTCGCCGGCTTCGGTCCACGACAGGTCCGACAGGTGCACCAGGCCGTCGATGTTGCCCGGCAGGCCGATGAACACGCCGAAGTCGGTGATCGACTTGATCAGACCCTTGACCTTGTCGCCCTTCTTGTGGGTGACACCGAAGTCGTCCCAAGGATTCGGCTTGCACTGCTTCATGCCCAGCGAGATACGACGACGCTCTTCGTCGATTTCCAGGACCATGACTTCGACTTCGTCGCCCAGCTGCACGACTTTGTTCGGGGCCACGTTCTTGTTGGTCCAGTCCATCTCCGAGACGTGCACCAGGCCTTCGATGCCCTGCTCGACTTCCACGAACGCACCGTAGTCGGTCAGGTTGGTGACCTTGCCGAACAGGCGGGTGCCTTGCGGGTAGCGACGCGACAGGCCGGTCCACGGATCGTCGCCCAGTTGCTTGACGCCCAGCGAGACGCGGTTCTTTTCCTGATCGTACTTGAGGACCTTGGCGGTGATCTCCTGGCCAACCGACAGGACTTCCGACGGGTGACGCACGCGGCGCCATGCCAGGTCGGTGATGTGCAGCAGGCCGTCGATGCCGCCCAGGTCGACGAACGCACCGTAGTCGGTGATGTTCTTGACGACGCCGGTGACGATGGTGCCTTCCTTCAGGGTTTCCATCAGCTTGGCGCGCTCTTCGCCCATCGAGGCTTCGATCACGGCGCGGCGCGACAGCACCACGTTGTTGCGCTTGCGGTCCAGCTTGATGACCTTGAATTCCAGGGTCTTGCCCTCGAACGGGGTGGTGTCCTTGACCGGACGGGTGTCGACCAGCGAACCCGGCAGGAATGCGCGGATGCCGTTGGTCAGGACGGTCAGGCCGCCCTTGACTTTACCGTTGACGGTACCGGTGACGATTTCACCGGATTCCATTGCTTTTTCCAGTGCCAGCCACGATGCCAGGCGCTTGGCCTTGTCGCGCGACAGGATGGTATCGCCGAAACCGTTTTCCAGCGATTCGATGGCCACGGAAACGAAGTCGCCTACCTTGACTTCCAGTTCGCCCTGGTCATTCTTGAATTCGTCGATGGGGATGAATGCTTCCGACTTCAGGCCGGCGTTCACGATCACGAAGTTGTGGTCGAGGCGAACGACTTCGGCGGAGATGACTTCGCCCGAACGCATGTCCTGACGGGACAGGGATTCCTCGAAGAGGGCGGCAAAGCTTTCCATTCCAGAAGCTTGGGTGGTTGCAGTAGACATGTAAAAGGGTACTTTAAGGTTAGCCAGCAGGCCGTCGATAGTGCGGACTGAACTGGGAGAGGGTTATACAACCTGCGGTGGTCTGCAGGCACCAAAACAGCGCCGTGGCGCGAAACTCAAACAACAAAGTCACGTCGTTCCCGCGAAGGCGGGAACCCCATTTTGTCAGCGGGCCACCACAAGGTTCCTGGCCAATCACACAAAATGGGGTCCCCGCTTTCGCGAGGACGACGAACGTGGCTGAGGGACATTATTTCGTCGACTCAGCCACGCCAAATTCTTATCTTGCCGCGTACCAGCTCAACACCTGTTCGACCGCTTCATCCGCCGTCATGTTCGAGGAATCGAGAATGTACGCATCTTCTGCCGGGGCCAGCGGGGCGACGGCGCGGTTCATGTCGCGGGCATCGCGGGCCTGCAAATCCGCCAGCAGACCGTCCATATTAGCAGAAAACCCTTTGCCAATCAATTGCTTATACCGGCGCTCTGCCCGCGCAGCAACACTTGCCGTCAGGAAAACCTTTAACTGCGCGCCGGGAAAGATCACCGTGCCCATATCGCGCCCGTCGGCCACCAGTCCCGGCGCGGTGCGGAAGCGAAGTTGCAAGTCGAACAACGCCTGGCGCACGGCCGGAAACGCCGCGATCCTGGACGCCGTATTCCCCACCAGCTCGACCCGGATTTCCTGGGTGACGTTCTCGGTCCCCAGGAAGATGTCGTCGCCGACGAAGCGGACGTCGAGCCTGGCGGCGACCAGCGCCACCGCGCCCTCGTCCTCGAGGTCGGTGCCGGCGCGCAGCGCGGACAATGCCGTCAGCCGGTACAGGGCGCCCGAGTCGAGCAGGTGGAAGCCGAGGCGCTCGGCGACCCGCGACGCGACCGTGCCCTTGCCGGAGGCGGTCGGGCCGTCGATCGTGATCACGGGGATGGTGGTGTCTTGCATGCGTGTGTTTCCGTGGCTGTTTGATCCCAACCCGTCAGAATAGCTCGTTGGTGGCGATTCCGGCAAACGCTTCGAAGTACTCGGGGAAGGTCTTGGCCACGCATTTCGGGTCGTTGATGCGGATCGCGTTGCCGCGGCGTGCCTTGCCGTCCAGCGAAGCGAGCGAGAAGCACATCGCCATCCGGTGGTCGTCGTAAGTGTCGATGGTGGCGGCGCGGATGTCGTCCGGCGGCGTGACGCGGATGTAGTCCGGCCCCTCCTCCACCGTGGCGCCCAGCTTGCGCAGCTCGGTCGCCATCGCGGCCAGGCGGTCGGTTTCCTTCACGCGCCAGCTGGCGATATTGCGCAGGGTGCTGGTGCCGTCGGCGTACAGCGCGGCCACGGCGATCGTCATCGCCGCATCCGGGATGTGGTTGAAGTCGGCGTCGATGGCCTTCAGCACGCCGTTCGACTTGGCCTCGATCCAGTTGTCGCCGCGCGTGATGGTCGCGCCCATCCGCTCCAGCGCCTCGGCGAAACGCACGTCGCCCTGGATGCTGTCGCGGCCCACGCCTTCGACCCGCACCGGGCCGCCGGCGATCGCGCCCGCCGCCAGGAAGTACGAAGCCGACGAGGCGTCGCCTTCGACGTGGATGCTGCCCGGGCTCCTGTAGCGCTGGCCCGGCCGCACGGTGAACGACTGCCAGCCGTCCTGCTCCACCGTGACGCCGAAGCGGCGCATGAGGTTGAGCGTGATCTCGATGTAAGGCTTGGAAATCAGTTCGCCGGCGACCTCGATGGTGACCGCATGGTCCTTGGCCATCAGCGGCGCCGACATCAGCAGGGCCGTCAGGAACTGGCTCGACACATTGCCGCGCACCGACAGGCGATCGGCGTGGATGTGGCCGCGGCGGATGCGCAGCGGCGGATAGCCCTTCTGCCCGGTGTACTCGATCTGCGCGCCGACGTCGTTGAGCGCGTCGACCAGGTCGCCGATCGGGCGCTCGTGCATGCGCGAGACGCCGTGCAAGGTATAGTCGCCGCCGATCACGGCCAGCGCCGCGGTCAGCGGGCGGATGGCGGTGCCGGCATTGCCCATGAAGAGATCGGCCTCGTGCACCGGCAGCACGCCGGCGCCGCCATGCACGCGCGTGGTGCGCTCGTCGATCTCGTCCCACCGGATGCCGAGCGAGCGCAGCGCGCCCAGCATGACCATGGTGTCGTCCGAAGCCAGCAGGTCATGGATGACAGTCTCGCCCTCGGCCAGCGCAGCCAGCAGCAAGGTGCGGTTGGAGATGCTCTTCGACCCAGGCAGGCGTACCGTGCCCTGCACGTGCATCACAGGTTCGAGGTCGAGGTGCTGGGGGTAGTGTTTTTGCTGCGTCATTTACTTTCCTGATTCCTGGCTCGGGCGTGGCTCGGCGGCTTCGATGGCCCCGATCCACGCCTGGCGGGCGCGCTGCGCATTGGCGTACACGGCCTCGAGGCCGGCGCCGTCGGCGGCTTCGAGCAGCGCGCGCAGTTTGGTCAATTGTGCCAGATACGCATCCAGCTCCACCCGCAATGCGTCGCGGTTGGCCAGGCTGATGTCGCGCCACATTTCGGGCGAGGAGCCGGCGATGCGCGTGAAGTCGCGGAAGCCGCTGGCGGCGTACTGGAACAGCAGATCGGCGTGCGGCTTGGCGGCGATGTCGTCCACCAGCGCGTACGCCAGCATATGCGGAAGGTGACTGACGGCGGCGAACACCTTGTCGTGTTCTGCAGGCGTGAGGCGATGGATGATCGCACCACACAGGCGCCACGCGTTTTCGACGCGCTCGACCAGCGCGGCGGGGTTTTCCGGCAGCGCTGTGATCACGGTTTTCTTGCCGCGGTAGAGATTGGGGATGGCCGCGTCCGGGCCATTCGATTCGCGTCCGGCGATCGGGTGGCCGGGTACGAACTGGACGATGCGCTCGCCGAGCACCTCGCGGGCGGCGGCGACCACGTCGCTCTTGGTGCTGCCGGCGTCGGTGACGACGGTGTGCGCTTCCAGCCAGGGCTGCAGCGACTGCAGGATGCGGCCGGTCTGCGCAACCGGCGCGGCGATCAGCACCAGGTCGGCGCCGCGCATGGCTTCCTGCGGCGAGGCCGCGACCTCGTCGACGATGCCCAGCTCCAGCGCACGCGCCATCACTTCGGCCGAGCGGCCCATGCCGACCACGCGCCGGACGGCGCCGGCGGCCTTGAGCGACAGCGCGAAGGATCCGCCGATCAGGCCGACTCCGACGATGACGACCTTATCGAACATTCAGGCCAGCGCTTTCTTCAGTGCCTCGACGAAGGCGGCGTTCTCTTCCGGCAGGCCGATCGAGATGCGCAGCCATTGCGGCAGGCCGTAGGCGCCCACCGGGCGCACGATCACGCCCTGCTTGAGCAGCGCGAGGTTGACGCGGGCGCCGGCGCCGTCGTCCGGGCCGACGCGCACCAGCACGAAGTTGCCGTGCGACGGCACGTATTCCAGGCCCAGCTCGTCGAAGGCCCTGGTCAGCTGCGCGTAGCCTTCGAAATTGTTCTGTGCGCCCCGGGCCAGGAATTCCTTGTCGTTTAGCGCGGCGATCGCGGCGGCCTGCGCCAGCGAATTCACGTTGAAGGGCTGGCGGATGCGGTTCATCAGGTCGGTCACGGCCGGCTGCGCGATGGCGAAGCCGACACGCAGGCCGGCCAGGCCGTAGGCCTTCGAGAAGGTGCGCGAGACGATCAGGTTCGGGTACTTGCGCGCCCATTGGGCCGATTCGAACTGGTCTTCCGGCTTCAGGTACTCGTTGTAGGCCTCGTCCAGCACCACGACCACATGGGCCGGCACCTTGGCGAGGAAGGCCTCGATGACGGCGGCCGGGATGAAGGTGCCGGTCGGGTTGTTGGGGTTGGCGATGTAGACCAGTTTGGTGTCCGCTTCGATCGCGGCCAGCATGGCGTCCAGGTCATGGCCATAGTCGCGCGCCGGCACCACGATGCCGCGGCCGCCGACGCCTTGCGTGGCCAGCGCGTACACCGCGAACGAGTACTGCGAGTACACCACCGATTCGCCCTTCTGGACGAAGGCGTGGGCCGCGATTTCGAGGATGTCGTTGCTGCCGTTGCCGAGGGTGATCCAGTCGGCCGGCACGTCGTAGCGCCGGGACAGCGCGGCCTTCAGCTCGAAGCCGTTGGCGTCCGGGTAGCGGCCCAGTTCCGCGGCGGCTTCGGCCATCGCGCGCTTGCTCGACTCCGGCACGCCGAAGGGGTTCTCGTTCGACGCGAGCTTGACGATCGTGGCTTCGTCGAGGCCGAACTCGCGGGCGACTTCAGCGATGGGTTTGCCGGCCTGGTAAGGGGCGATGGCGCGAACGTAATCTGGACCGAATTGCGACATGGTTCTCTCAACGATAAATTAAAGACTGACCGGGTAGGAGCCGAGCACCTTGTAGAAGGCGGCGTTCTGCTTGAGCTCCTCGAGCGCGCGGGCGACGTGCGGATCCTGCACATGGCCTTCGACGTCGACGTAGAAGTAGTATTCCCAGGTGCCGATGCGGGCCGGGCGCGACTCGAAGCGCGTCATCGACACGCCGTGGCGCGCCACCGGCGCCAGCAGGTCGTAGACCGCGCCGGCCTTGTTGGGCACGGCCAGCACCAGCGAGGTGTGGTCCTTGCCCGAGGGATTGGTGTGCAGCTTGCCGATCACGACGAAGCGCGTGCGGTTGTGCGGGTCGTCCTGGATGTGGGCTTCGACCACGCCGAGCTTGTACTGCTCGCCCGCCATTTCGCTGGCGATGGCGGCGATGCCCGGGTCGACGCTGGCCATGCGCGCGGCTTCGGCGTTGGAGGCGACGGCGCGGCGCTCGATGTCAGGATGGTGCAGGTTGAGCCAGACCTGGCACTGGGCCAGCGCCTGCGAATGGGCGCAGACGACGGTGACGCCGTCCATGCTGCCGGTCCTGGTCATCAGGCTGTGGTGGAC
>JAEWEK010000040.1 GCA_023389425.1 Pseudomonadota bacterium
TGACCCTGAAGGGCGTGCCGCTGACCGTCAGCTGGGCCGTGGGCGACCATGGTCCGGCCATCACCCGCGACCGCCAGCTGAACCAGCGCCTGTCGCTGCAGGCCGATGGCCATCTCGGCGACTGGGACTACAAGGCCGGCCTGACCTACGGCCTGTCGCAGCGCGACGGCTACTACTACAGCGGCTACTTCGACGGCATGGGCCTGATCACGGGCCTGGCCAACGGCGTCCTGAACCCGTTCGGCGCGCAGGACCAGGCCGGCCTCGATTACCTGAACACCATCGCGGCCGACGGCATGCAGAACCGCCACTCGCAGACCACCAACTCGGGCATCGACCTCACCCTCAGCCGTCCGCTGATGAAGCTGGCCGGCGGCGACATGTCGATCGCGATCGGCGCCGACCTGCACCGCGACACCTACAACGACACCAAGCTGGACCAGGCTGCAGCGATCACCTACGCCAAGTCGGTCCCGGCCCACGGCGAAGCGGCGCGCAACCTGACCGGCCTGATGGCCGAACTGGACATCCCGATCACCAAGGAGCTGGACATCGACGCGGCGATCCGCGCCGACCGCTTCAGCGACGTCGGCACCACGGTCAATCCGAAGATCAGCTTCCGCTACCAGCCGACCAAATCCCTGATGTTCCGCGGCTCGGCCAACACCGGCTTCCGCGCGCCGACCCTGTTCGACCGCTACGGCTACCGCACCAACGTCGCCAATACCACCACTTCGGCCAAGTGGGACGATCCGGTGCTGTGCCCCGGCGGCATCGTGGGCCAGCCCGGCACCGGCACCGCCCTGCCCGGCTACAACGCGGCCGACGTCTGCAACGCCAAGCTGAACAAGCTGACCGGCTCCAACAACAGCCTGAAGCCGGAAAAATCGGTCGGCGGCACGCTGGGCGTCGTGATCGAGCCGATGAAGTCCCTGACCATGTCCTTCGACTACTGGCAGGTCAACATGAAGGACATGCTGGCCAACCTGCCGGAACAGGTCTACTTCACCCAGTACGCAACGTACAAAAACCTGTTCGTGCGTAACCCGGACGGCACGCTCGCGTACATCAACAACACCACGATGAACCTGGGCGGCCAGAAGGCCGGCGGCGTCGACGTGTCGATCAACTACCTGCTGCCGAAGACTACCTATGGCCAGTTCAAGGTCGGCCTCGACGGCACCTACCTGACCCGCTTCGACAACCAGCTGTTCGCCGGCGACGCTTACGTGTCGAACATCGGCCAGTTCGGCAACGCCAGCAACGGCACCGTCTCGAGCTTCCCGATCATCACCCCGCGCTGGAAGCACGTGCTGAAACTGTCGTGGTCCTACGGCGACTGGGCGACCCAGTTCACCCAGACCTACAACTCGAAGTACACCGACCAGAACCTGGTGGCGCAGCAGTACTGGCGCAACATCAACTCGTACAAGCCGGTGAACTGGACGGTCAGCTACGGCGGCATCCCGCATGTGAAGGTCGTGGCCGGCATCACCAACCTGTTCGACGCGCGTCCGCCGATCACCAACCACAGCGGTTACTCGCTGGGCTACCTGAGCAGCGTCGCCAACCCGGTCGGCCGCGCCTACAACCTGCGCGTGACCTACGCCTTCTGATCGCCCTGATCAGAGGACCTGAGTCGGAGCAGGCTCCCGCCGCGGCATGGGCGGGGGCCTGCCCCATCTACGTCGACGAACACACATGAAAAAAATCCTGTTCCGGCTCGCAGCATTTGCTGGCGCACTACCGGCGATCGCGCACGCGCAAGACACGCGCAGCGTCAGCGAGCCAATCGTGCCGTCGGCCTGCGCGGTGCTGCTTCCCGCTTCCGACAACGGCGGCCCCGATGACGCCGCGCGCATCCAGGCCGCGATCGACAAATGCACGCCCGGCCGTTCGGTGCACCTGGCGCCGAACAACGAACGCCACAACTTCATCTCCGGCCCGCTCACCTTGAAGAGCGGCGTGACCCTGGTGGTCGATGGCGGCGCCACCCTCTACGCCAGCACCAACCCGGCCCTGTTCGACCGTGGCGCCGGAACCTGCGGCAGCAACGACCAGAAGGGCCGCGGCTGCCGCCCGCTGATCTCGGTCGAGAAGGCACGCGGCAGCGGCATCATGGGCGATGGCGTCATCGACGGCCAGGGCGGCCATCTGATCGACGGCAAGACCGAGAGCTGGTGGCAGATCGCCCGCCGCGCGCAGAAGGAAAACTCGCGCCAGAACGTGCCGCGCCTGATCGAAGTATCGAAGTCGCAGGACTTCACGCTGTACCGCATCACGCTGAAGAATTCGCCGAACTTCCACGTCACCGTCAGCAACAGCGATGGCTTTACCGCCTGGGGCGTGAAGATCAACACCCCGCACGACGCCCGCAATACCGACGGCATCGATCCGATCTCCACGCGCAACGTGACCATCACGCGCAGCTGGATCAGCACCGGCGACGACAACGTGGCGATCAAGGCCAACGCCAGCGGCCCGGCCGAGAACATATCGGTGGTGCACAACCATTTCTACACCGGCCACGGCATGTCGATCGGCAGCGAGACCAACGGCGGCGTGCACCGCGTCCTGGTCGAAGACCTGACCATGGACGGCACCACGTCCGGCCTGCGCATCAAGAGCAACGACACGCGCGGCGGCACCGTCGACAGCACCGTGTACCGCGACGTCTGCCTGCGCGGCACCACGCGGCCGATCGACATCTTCACGCACTACGAACAAGGTACGCCGGGGCAGCTGGTTCCCGACTACGCGGACGTGACGTTCGAACGCGTCCACAGCGTCACGCCGGGCCGCATCGTGCTGCAGGGTTACGATGACAAGCATCCGCTGCGCGCGCGCTTCAGCGACGTGGTGTTCGCCGATCCGGTCAAGCCGCAGACCGAGTTCGCCCGGCTGGATGGCGCCATCAATGCGCCCGGCGCCAAGGCGGTCGGTTGCAGCCAGCGCTTCCTGCCCTTCCCCGCCGAACCGGTGAAGAACACGCGCCCGCAACTGACCGCCGAACAGGCCAAGGCCTACGACTACCGCGAGGTGATGAAATGGGTCGGCCCCTTCGGCGCCGAGCGCATCGACCCATGGGACCCGCTGGCCGATCCGTTGGCCAGGGGCGCGGCGTTCACCCCGGATTACGTCGTCGACCAGGCTGCGCCTGCTGACGGCAAGCGCACCTTCCGGCGCGTGCAGGATGCGGTCAGCGCGGCAGTGGCCGGTGCAAAGGGCGGCAAGCGCATCTACATCCAGGTCAAGCCGGGCAGCTATCACGAACTCGTGTACGTGCCCGCCGCCGGCGCGCCAATCACGCTGTACGGCGACGACCCCGCCACCACGCGCATCGCCGCCAACAATGACGCTTCCGTCACCGGCCCCGAGTACGCCCAGCGCTTCGGCGCCCAGTTCGCGCACAGCGATGCGGCGATCAAGGAGATGTACGAATCGGTGGCGGCCAAGCCTGACGCCATCGGCACCTTCGGCACGCAAATCGTCTGGGTGAAGAACGACGGCTTCCAGGCGCGCGGCATCACCTTCGAGAACGAATTCAACCGCGTGGCGAATGGCCCCGCGCCGAAACCTGGCGTATCGCACCAGGCACTGGCCCTGCGCGTGGACGGCGCCGACAAGGCCCAGTTCGAAAATATGCGCCTGCTCGGCCGCCAGGACACGCTGTACGTCAATTCGCCGGACCACGCCAACACCGTGCGCAGCTTCTTCAACAAGTCCACCATCGAAGGCGACGTCGACTTCATCTTCGGCGACAGCATCGCCTACTTCAACGACTGCGACATCAAGCAGCTGGGCGGCCGCTCGGCCTCCTACGTCGGCGCGCCGAACACCAGCCGTTTCGCACGCTATGGCATGGTGTTCAACGGCTGCCGCTTCACCAGCGACACGAAGGACGGCAAGTTCTATCTGGCGCGCCAGTGGTTCCACAACGAGCGCTGCACGCCCTACGGCGCGATGGCGATCGAGGGCTACAGCTGCCGTATCGGCGACGTCGACGTTTTCAAGTCGCCCAACGGCACCATCCGCAAGTTCACGCTGGAGACGGTCGGCAAGATGGTGGTGATGAACTCGCGCATCGGCAGCCACATCGTACGCAGCAGGCCATGGGCCGACTGGAACAGCTTCGGCGCCATTTCCTACCGTCCGGCGCAGTACAGCTCGGACGACTGGTGGAACAACCTGGCCGCAGTCGGCTGGGATCCGACCACCGTGCTGGGCGCGGGCCCGCGCCCTTCGCCGGCCGACACCTACCTGGCCGAATACAACAACACCAACGAGTAATGGAGACCACATGAAAGCAAACTTCAACGCCCGCCGCCGCCACTTCATGCGTGCCGCATCCGCCACCGGCGTCGTGCTGGCCGCCGGAACGCAAGCCGCGCGCGCAGCGCTGGCGCCGGCCGATCCATGGAAGGAAGCGCAGTCCATCGCCGACAAGCTGCAGAACCACGTCAAGTTCCCGAAGGTCGATTTCGACGTCACCCAATACGGCGCCGAGCACTGCAAGCTGGTCGACGTGAAGGGCTGGGCTTCGTTCGAAGACCTGGAGACGATGAAGAAGCCGGCGCCGGGCTCGAAGGACTGCTACCCTGCCTTCGCCGCCGCCATCGCGGCCTGCCACAAGGCCGGCGGCGGCCGCGTGGTGATCCCGGCCGGCGACTGGTACTGCGCCGGCCCGATCGTGCTGCTGTCGAACGTGAACGTGCACCTCAAGGCTGGCGCCCACATCTACTTCAGCAACAACCCGGCCGACTACGCCAGGTACGGCGAGCACAAATGCGGCGAGAACGGCAACCTGGTCGTCTCGCGCTGGCAGAGCAACGACTGCCTCAACTTCTCGTCGATGGTGTATGCGATCGGCCAGAACAACATCGCCCTCACCGCCGACGACTGGACCGCGATCCTCGACGGCCAGGGCGGTATTCCATTCGAAGGCAGCAACGACTGCTGGTGGACCTACAAGGGCAAAGTCTCGGCGATGAACTCGGTCGCGCAAGGCAGCACGCCTAACTACAAGCACGGCAAGCCGGCGCAGAACGCGGTGAACCCGCTGAACGCGAAGTCGCTGGCGGACGTCGCGCCCAAGCTGAGCGAGGCGCAGCGCCTGCTGATCCAGGGCGAGGACGACAAATGGCGCGCCGACGACGCCTACCTGCCGGCGCTGTCGGAAGCCGGCGTGCCGCTCGCGAAGCGCGTGTTTGGCCTGGGCCACTACCTGCGTCCGCCGATGATCCAGCTGATCGAATGCACCAACGTCCTGCTGCAGGGCTACCAGGTGAACCAGTCGCCGTTCTGGCAGCACCACCCGGTCGCCTGCAAGAACATCGCGATCCGCAACGTGCACGCCAACAGCCTTGGCCCGAACAGCGACGGCTTCGATCCGGAAGCCTGCGACACCGTGCTGGTCGAGGGCTGCACCTTCAACACCGGCGACGACTGCATCGCGATCAAGGCCGGCAAGAACCTCGACACGCAGTACGGCCCGACGCGCAACGTCGTGATCCAGAAATGCACGATGCAGAGCGGCCACGGCGGCGTCACGCTGGGCAGCGAGATGGCGGGCGGAATCGAGAACGTCTACGCGCAGGACAACGTGTTCCAGAACGTGAACTGGGCGAACAATCCGCTGAACACGGCGATCCGTCTGAAAACCAATATGAACCGCGGCGGTTTCCTTCGCAATTTCTACGTCCGGAACATCTCGATCCCGAACGGCGTGCAGACTTCACCCGCGTTCTACGCATCGCTGCCGGGTTCCCCGATCGCGTCGAAGACGGTGGCCACCGCCGCCGGCGCCGTTGTCACCTTCGACTGCGACTACACGCCGCGCGCCGACACCGTGCGCACGCGCCCGCCGATCGTGGACAATGTGCAGATCTCGAACGTGAAGGTAGGGACCGTGACCAAGGGCGGCAAGAAGGTGTCGTGCTACCAGGCCATCGTGATTCTCGGCGCGGTGGCGTCGGACTACAACGGCCCGGCGCCGCGCCCGACGGTGCTGCCGGTGACCAATGTGACGATCAGCGATTGCGATTTCGGCATTCCGGCGAATGCGGAGAATCCGTATTACCTCTATAACGTCAAGGATCTGGCGCTGAAGAACGTGACGATTGGGGGGAAGGTCTACAATACGGTGCTGTCGGCGTAAGCGACGTTCTGACAAAATGGGGTTCCCGCCTGCGCGGGAACGACGTAGCTGCCGCAGAATAGCGCTCGTCGTTCCCGCGAAGGCGGGAACCCCATTTCTCTCACCCAGCCGCGAAAACGAATCAGGCCAGCGCTTCCTTGGCCGCCTCTTCCGGCGTCAATCCGTCATAGAACAGGTCCGTAAACCACTCCACCTGCTCTTCGATATGATCCTGCGCTTCCTTTTGCGTCGCGCCGCCCTTGACCAGCCAGCCTTCGACCTCGATGCACCACTGGATCAGCGCCAGGGTTTCCTCATCGAGCTCTTCTTTTTTCTTCGCCATTTCGATCTCCGCTACAACGCAAAAAGCCCAACCGGTTCCGGCTGGGCTTTTCAGAATTTGGCTCCCCGACCTGGACTCGAACCAGGGACCTGCGGATTAACAGTCCGTCGCTCTACCGACTGAGCTATCAGGGAAAGGAGGGAGCATTATAGCCGCCCTTCGGGTATTTGCAAAGCCTTGCCCTGCAGTTTACTCCTTCATGCCCGAATCGATCGTCCGGGTGACTTTGCGCTGCTCTCTCGGCCGCGACTTCAGCCGCCGGGCATTAATTCGATTGCAATAGCGCAGTCAATGCGCTTGCGTAGGCGTTACGCGCAGTCTGGTTGATCGCTAAATCGCGCTGCAACTCTGCCAACTTGGCCTCAGTCGCTTGCAACATGGTCAGTTCCCGGAGCGCTGCTTCGGAGAGGTCGGATATTTTGTATTCAATATCGCCAATTTTAATGGTGTCGTTGCTGCTCATTTCGTTGACTTTCGTGGCAAAGGAACTATGTGCGGAGTGGACAGTGAACAACCGTAGTGCTGTCCTTGGAAGAAGCTGGTCGTTTATCAGGTCTATCGAACGAATGATATCGTTAATACCGCGCCCGGCACCATCCCGGTACTTGCGTCGATACTCCTGGCAAGCACGCAATGCCATTTCCCGGCCCTGCTCCGGATCGGCCGGCAATGCCGCGCCGATATCAGCCAGCGCTGCCTTGCCACGCCTGAACAAATCAAGTGGCATGGCAGGATCCCTCAGTATCTCTTCGCTGGGCCCATACTTCCCGGCCAGCGTCAGCGATAGCATGTAATTTGAAGCGTCTCCCAGCATCATCCGCCCATTGTCCCCGACATACAGCAAGGGGCAATATGGAGCCCATTCAGGCAATAAATGGTTCGGATAAACCTTCAATTGCCAATAGCGCTCTGCAACGCGGGAAAAATGCCTGTAGTCGGTGACCGGGCTGAAACGCGCATCCTTGAAGGGCAGTATTTCTACCTTCGGCTTGGTGGGCGTAACGGTGTCGTTCGAGACGTCCAGATACAGCGTACCCAGCTGAAACGCATTTTGAAAAAATTCGCCGCGCAAATCTCCCCATATCTGGCGCAACACACCGCCAGCTCGACGAAACGCCTTGAAGGCCAGATAGCCCACACGCGCGGCCTCATGCAAGTCCAGCGTGGACAGGTCCTGCCGCCGCAGTTGCTCATGAGCTGCCTCGGAAATTTCCAGACACTGGCCCAGGGGGTAGGGTTTCCCACGCCTGGGCGGCAATGTGGACGCCAATTGCGCATCGACCTGTGCACGCACTGCCAGAAAAAAAAGCTCGAGCTCCTGCAAGGCGGGCAATAAATAACGCTCAGTGAGCACCGACTGGCGCGCTTGATCAACCAATCGCGCCTCGTTCGGAAGAACGACAGGGGACCGAACGGACGTGGAGGTCGATCTACGCAACATCGGCACCCAGGCTAAGTTTCATTGAAAATACGATACCAACGCTAAGAAAAATAAAAAGCAAAAAGCCCAACCGGTAAAGGCTGGGCTTTTCAGTATTCTGGCTCCCCGACCTGGACTCGAACCAGGGACCTGCGGATTAACAGTCCGTCGCTCTACCGACTGAGCTATCAGGGATCATATCTTCCGGCCCAACGTTCGCCGAACCGGAAGAGCCAAGAGTTTAGAGCACTTTGGCGATGACGTCAACGACCCGGTCGATATTCTTCGAGTTCAGCGCGGCCACGCAGATGCGGCCGGTGTCGACGGCGTAGATCGACTCTTCGCGCAGCTTGCCCACCTGCTCCTTGGTCAGGCCCGAGTACGAGAACATGCCAACCTGCTCACGCACGAAATCGAAATCGTGCGACGGCGCCTTGGACTTCAGCCTGCTCACCAGCTCGTCGCGCATCTGCTTGATACGCACGCGCATCTGGGCCAGCTCCGCTTCCCACAGCTGGCGCAGTTCCGGCGTCGACAGCACGGTGGCGACGACCTTGCCGCCATGGACCGGCGGGTTGGAGTAATTGGTGCGCACGATGCGCTTGAGCTGTGACAGCAGGCGCGATGCTTCTTCTGCGCTGGATGCCACCACCGACAGCGCGCCCACGCGCTCGCCGTACAGCGAGAACGACTTCGAGAACGAGTTCGACACCAGCAGCGGACCGCCGGCCTGGACGAAGCGCTTGACCACCGCGCCGTCTTCCGCAAGGCCCGAGCCGAAGCCCTGGTAGGCCATGTCGAGGAAGGGGATCAGGCCGTTCGAGGTCACGGCGTCGATCACGGCGCCCCACTGCTCCTGCGTGAGGTCGGCGCCGGTCGGGTTGTGGCAGCAGGCGTGCAGCACGATGATCGAACCGCTCGGCATCGCCTTGATCGACGCGATCATGCCATCGAAGTTGACGCCGTGGGTGGCTGCGTCGTAGTAGCTGTAGTTGTTGACGACGAAGCCGGCGCTTTCGAACAGCGCGCGGTGGTTTTCCCAGCTCGGGTCGCTGATGAAGACTTCCGAGTTCGGCGAGAAGCGCTTGAGGAAGTCGGCGCCGATCTTCAGCGCCCCGGTACCGCCGAGCGCCTGCACGGTGATCGCACGCTTCTCTTGAATTACCGGGCTGTCGGCACCAAATACCAGTTCTTGAACCGCTTTGTCGTACTGCGCCAGCCCTTCGATCGGCAGATAGGTGCGCGGCGCTTGCTGTTCCATCAATTTCGCTTCCGCTTTCTGCACGCACTCCAGCAGCGGCACCTTGCCATTATCGTCGTAGTAAACACCGACGCCGAGGTTGATCTTGGCAGTATTGGTGTCGGCGTTGAAGGCTTCGGTGATACCCAGGATCGGGTCGCGGGGCGCCATGTCGATGGCGCTGAAAAGGCTGGCAGAGGCGGAGGAAGTCATCGTGATAAACTTGGTCGGGGTTCGCAGCGGTTGTATAGACAGCAGCTCCTGCGTGTTGCAGTGCCGCAGGCGGATCACCATTCTAGCAAAGGTCTGAAAGCATGACAGGCAAGGCTGATTTATCGCTTGCAAACGAAGCTGCAAGCAACGTCCTCACATTCCCCGATTCGCCGTTCAAGCTGCACCAGCCGTTCGAACCGGCAGGCGACCAGCCGACCGCGATCGCCGGCCTGGTCGAAGGCATCGACGACGGCCTGATGTACCAAACCCTGCTCGGCGTGACGGGCTCCGGCAAGACTTACACGATGGCCAACGTGATCGCGCGCTGCGGCCGCCCCGCCATCGTGTTCGCGCCGAACAAAACCCTGGCGGCGCAGCTGTATGCGGAGTTCCGCGAGTTCTTCCCCGAGAACGCGGTCGAGTACTTCGTCAGCTACTACGATTACTACCAGCCGGAAGCCTATGTGCCGCAGCGCGACCTGTTCATCGAAAAGGACTCGTCGATCAACGAGCACATCGAGCAGATGCGCCTGTCGTGCACCAAGTCGCTGATGGAGCGGCGCGACGTGGTGATCGTCGCCACGGTCTCGGCGATCTACGGTATCGGCAATCCGAACGAGTACCACAAGATGATCCTGACGCTGCGCGCCAAGGACAAGGTGGCGCAGCGCGACGTGATCGCGCGCCTGATCCAGATGCAGTACACGCGCAACGAAATGGACTTCGGACGCGGCACCTTCCGCGTGCGCGGCGACACCATCGACATCTTCCCGGCGGAGCACGCGGAACTCGCGATCCGCGTCGAGATGTTCGACGACGAGATCGAATCGCTGCAGCTGTTCGATCCGCTCACCGGCCGCGTCAAGCAGAAGATCCCGCGCTTCACCGTGTATCCCGGCTCGCACTACGTGACGGCGCGTTCGACCGTGCTGCGCGCCGTCGATTCGATCAAGGCCGAGCTGCGCGACCGCCTCGAATTCTTCAACACCGAAGGCAAGCTGCTGGAAGCGCAGCGAATCGAACAGCGCACCCGCTTCGACCTTGAGATGCTGGCCGAAGTCGGCTTCACCAAGGGCATCGAGAACTACTCGCGCCACCTGTCCGGATCGATGCCGGGCGAGCCGCCGCCGACGCTGGTCGACTATCTGCCGAAAGACGCCCTGATGTTCATGGACGAATCGCACGTGCTGGTGGGCCAGCTCAACGCGATGTACAACGGCGACCGTTCGCGCAAGGTGAACCTGGTTGACTACGGCTTCCGCTTGCCGTCGGCGCTGGACAACCGGCCGCTCAAGTTCCAGGAGTTCGAGAGCAAGATGCGCCAGACCGTGTTCGTGTCGGCGACGCCGGCGGAATACGAGAAGGAGCACGCGGACAACGTGGTCGAGCAGGTGGTGCGTCCGACCGGCCTGGTGGACCCGCAGATCATCGTGCGCCCTGCCCTGTCGCAGGTCGACGACCTGATGAGCGAAATCCACGACCGCATCGCCAAGGACGAGCGGGTGCTGGTCACCACGCTGACCAAGCGCATGGCCGAGCAGCTGACCGAGTACCTGTCGGACCACGGCATCAAGGTGCGCTACCTGCACAGCGATATCGACACCGTCGAACGCGTGGAGATCCTGCGCGACCTGCGCCTTGGCACCTTCCACGTCCTGGTCGGCATCAACCTGCTGCGCGAGGGCCTGGACTTGCCGGAGGTGTCGCTGGTGGCGGTGCTGGACGCGGACAAGGAAGGCTTCCTGCGCTCGGAGCGCTCGCTGATCCAGACCGTCGGCCGCGCCGCGCGCAACCTGAACGGCGTGGCGATCCTCTACGCCGACCGCATCACCGATTCGATGAAGCGCGCGATCGACGAGACCGAGCGCCGCCGCGCCAAGCAGATCGCGTTCAACGAGGCGAACGGCATCACGCCGAAGGGTGTGCAGAAGAAGATAAAGGAAATGATCGACGGCGTCTACAGCGCGGCTGCGGCCAAGCAGCGACTGGAAGGCGCGTCAGAAGAGCTTGCTGCGGTCGAGGCGATGAGCGAGAAGCAGATCAGCAAGGAGATCAAGCGGCTCGAGAAGCTCATGGTCGATCATGCCAAAAACCTCGAGTTCGAGAAGGCGGCGCAGGTGCGCGATCAGCTGCATCTGCTCAAGCAGCAGGCGTTTGGTGCGCCCGGCGTGGACAATGTGGTGTCGATGCTCGGCAAATAAGAGAGAACGTCGTTCCCGCCTCCGCCGGAACGACGTTCTGTTTTCAGCTTGCGTTGTCAATCACCCGACGCGGCGGCGCGAACGCAGCAGCATCACCGCGCCCATGAACAGCAAGGCCGCGCTGCCCGGCTCCGGCACGAAGGTCAGCGAATCCACGCTGGCATTGATCAGGTACTGCTGGTACGAGCCCAGCACGATGCCGCCCATGTAAGTGCCGAATGTGCCCGGCGTCTGGTCCTTGAAGTAACCGGTAAAGGTATTGGTGGCCGCCAGCGTCAGCTGGCCGTTCAGGTCGATGAAGGACGGGCCGCCCGAATCGCCCCCGCCGACGCCGGACTCGAGGCCATTCCCCAATTGCGCAGTGCACACGCTGAACATCGTGCAGAAGCTGTCGATGCCGTTGCCATCGAAGTCCGCATACCACACCTCTTTCTTGCCCGCCGCGAAGTCCTGTTCGTCGTCGAGGTCGAACAGATCCATGACGTTCCCGCCCACGCGCTTGGTGAAGAAGCTCGGCTGGATATTGAAACCGTCGACGCCGTTGCCCGACGTGCCGTAGCCCACCATCGTCACTTGCTGGCCGGTCTCCATCTCGTTGTTCGCAATGGCGTAAATCCGGGCGCTCGCCGGCGCGTCCTTCGCCAGGGTGATGACCGAGACGTCGTCATTCGCGCAAAAGCTTTCCTTGGTCGTCGGGCAATTGCCGAAGCCCTGGTAATTCGGATTCATGCTCACGGCCGACGCCAGGATTGCCGTGTAGGCGCCAGGCGTGGCGCTGGTGTTGAAGACGACGACGACATTGCTGCCCGGCTTGTTCAGGTCGATCAGCGTGCCCTTGCCGGTCGTGTCCACGCAGTGCCCGGCCGACACCACGGTGCGCTTGCCGACCAGCGCGCCGGAGCAGATGAAGGAGTTGCCGTCGTAGACGATATTGATGCTGACCACACCGGAATACGGCGAGCCCGGGCCGTTGGGATCGACGTGCGCGCCCGGCGAATCAGGCAGCGCGCCGGAGGTCAGCGTCGGGATCACCGTGCTGTCGGCCAGGATCGACGCGTTCGCGGCGCCGGCCAGCGTCCCCGCGGCGAGCGCGACACCCATCATTTTTTTGAAGCGCGAAATCTTTTGCATTGTTTGTCCTTGGGGTTAGGTAAAGCGTTTTACGACGATGCCCGCATCGAAGGTACGCCGGATGCTTTAAAGCACAACCTGTGCCAGCAAGGAAAACATGCCTTATTTCAAGGAGTTAAGGACTTGCCACTTCTGTTTCGAATATCCTCCTGTAAATTTTTCCGACAGTAATTACTAGACGCAGGGCAGCCCCAGGGAATGGCCGTTTCAGCATTGCATCTTCACTTTCTGTCGCGTAGCATCGCACAATCGCCGCAGGGACGACCGGCACAACCGGCAACGCGGCCCGATATTGACAAGGGGACCTGATGAAACCTGAAATCCTGCCGGCGCGGACTGTATCCCAGACGCGCTCGTTCATGACGCTGGTGCTGATCGAGCTGTGGGAGCGCTTCGGCTACTACGGCATGCAAGCGCTGATCGTGTACTACATGGTCCAGCGCCTCGGCTTCGACGACAGCCGCGCCAACCTGGTGTGGAGCGCCGCCGCCGCCCTGATCTACGTCGCACCGGCCATCGGCGGCTGGATCGGCGACAAGGTGCTCGGCACCAAGCGCAGCGCCGTGCTGGGCGCGATGATCCTGACCGTCGGCTACGCGCTGATGGCGGTCCCGACCGAAAACACCTGGTTCCTGTTCTCCGCCCTCGGCGTGGTCGTGGTCGGCAACGGCCTGTTCAAGCCGAACAACGCCAACCTCGTGCGCAAGAACTACGAAGGCGACGATTCCAAGATCGACAGCGCCTTCACCATCTACTACATGTCGGTCAACGTCGGCTCGACCTTCTCGATGCTGGCCACGCCGTGGATCAAGGACTACGTCAACGCCACCTACGGCCATGAACTCGGCTGGCACGTCGCCTTCGCCGTCTGCAGCGTGGGCCTGGTCCTCGGCCTGTTCAACGTGCTGCTGATGCGCCAGACCATCCACCACCTCGGCTCGCCGCCGGACCGCCAGCCGCTCGACTACGGCAAGCTGGGCATGGTGCTGGCGGGCGGCGTGGTCGCCGTCGGCCTGTCGGCCGTGATCCTGGAATACCAGAGCCTGGCGCGCGCCTTCGTCTACGTCGCCGGCATCGTGGTGCTGGGCATCTTCATCCACCTGATCCGCAAGAGCGAGCCGAGCGAGCGCTCCGGCCTGGTCGCGGCGCTGGTGCTGACCCTGCAGACCGTGTTCTTCTTCATCTTCTACCAGCAGATGTCGACCTCGCTGTCGCTGTTCGCGCTGCGTAACGTGAACCTGGACTTTTCGCTGTTCGGCGCGCACCTGTTCGACTGGTCGCCGGCGCAGTTCCAGGCGCTGAACGCGATCTGGATCATGGTGCTGTCGCCGGTGCTGGCATGGCTCTACACCAGGGCCGGCAACAGCGGCAAGGACCTGTCGATCGCGGCCAAGTTCGCGCTCGGATTCTCGGTGGTCGCCGTCGGCTTCTTCATCTACGGCTTCGCTGGCCAGTTCGCGGTCGCCGGCAAGACCTCGTCGTGGATCATGATCTGGGGTTACGGCTTCTACTCGCTGGGCGAGCTGCTGGTGTCGGGCCTGGGCCTGGCGATGGTGGCGCGCTACGTCCCGGAGCGCATGAGCGGCTTCATGATGGGCGCCTACTTCGTCTCGACCGGCATCTCGCAATACCTGGGCGGCCTGGTGGCCAACCTGGCCAGCGTGCCGAAAGACCTGACCGACCCGATCCAGACCCTGCCTATCTACACCAGCCTGTTCAACAAGCTGGGCGTGGGCGCGATCATCTGCACGGCGATCGCGCTGGCGGCGCTGCCGCTGATGCGCAAGCTGTCGGCGCAGCACAGCGCGCACAGCTAAGCGATGTTCCCTCATCGTTCCCGCTGCGGCGGGAACGATGCGTTTACGGGCCAATAAAATGACGATACTCGAAACGCCCCGCCTGCGCCTCGAACCGATGACCGAGGCCCACTTCGACGGCCTGTTCGCGATGAACCGCGATCCCGACGTGATGCGCTACATCACCGGCAAGCCGGACACCGAGGACGACACCTGGGCGATGATCGAGCGCGTCATGGAGCGCTGGGAACTCTACGGCTTCTCGTGGTGGACCTTCATCGAGAAGAGCACCGGCGAGATCATCGGCGCCGGCTGCATCCAGTACCTTGGCAAAGACCCGGGCAATCCACACGAAACCGGCTGGCGCCTGCGCAAGGACAAATGGGGCCAGGGCTTCGCGTCCGAAGCGGCGCAGCGCATGGCCGCGTTCGCGTTCGAGGAGCTGCAAGTGCCCCTGTTGTGCGCCGTATGCGCCCCTGAGAACAAGGGCTCGTCGCACGTGATGGAAAAGCTGGGCATGCATTACGTCGGCGACGAAACCTGGTACGAGATGCTGTGCGCACGCTACCAGATGACACGCGACGAATGGCTCGAGAGGCGGTCGGCCGCGTAGCCCACGCCGTCCTCGTGCCGCATCCGCAGCGCGACGGTCCTGGCGCGTTCGCGCACCGACGGCGTGCCCGCCGCCTCCATCAGTTTCGCCAGGGTGTGCCCGTCCAGTTTGGCGGCCGCTGCGCCAGCCGTACCGATGCCCGCCTTGCGCACGCGATCGGCCCAGAAGAACTGGTCGCCCGCGAACGGCAGCACCACCGAAGGCACGCCTGCGCTCGCGGCGGCATGCGTCGTGCCTGCACCGCCATGATGCACGATCAGCGAGGTGCGCGGAAACAGCCAGTCGTGCGGCGTATCGCCCAGCACGTGGAAGTTACGCGGCAGCTGCGCTACGTCGACGCCGCTCCAGCCGGGATAGAACAACACGCGGCGCGTGCCGGCGGCATCGAGCAGCGCCGCCAGCAGCCTGGCGCGATCAAAGCCGGCCATGCTGCCGAAGCCGATGTAGACAGGGGGCTCGCCGGCGGACAGGAAGCGCTCCAGCGTTTCCGGCGGCTGCCAATCGCCTGCCGCTTGCAGCTGCCAGGCCCCGCACAGCTCAGCGTTGGCGGGCCAGTCTGCGGGCCGAGGCACCAGCGCGGGCGAACAACCGTACAGCACCGGATAGTCTTGCCACATGCGCCGGCGCGGGGCGGCGCCGAACAGCTGCTTGCGCGCCGCGTTGATCGCGGGGCGGAACAGCATCCAGGTCAGCGCCGTGAAAAACTGGTGCGACATGAGATTGGCCCATCCCGGCAGCCGGCGCGGACGCATGAAGGCGGTGGTGAACTCGCGCGTCGGCGTCAGCGGGAACATGCCGGCGCCGATGCCGGGAATGTCCAGCGCTTCGGCTACCGACAGGCCGGCGAAGGCGGCGAGTCCCGCGAACAGCAGCGCGTCGCTGCCCCGCGCCACCTCATGCGTGGCGGCCATCCACGCGGCCGTATTGTCCGTCGCGATCCGGGCGCAGGCGCGGGTGATGCGCGAGAAGTCGCCGCCATCCTTCATGATGGCCGACAGCGCCCCGCCGGGCATGACAGTGTCGCGCATGCTGCCCGCCAGCGCGGTGAACGGCACGCCGCTGGCCTGCGCAAGCGCGGCGCCCGCGATATCGGACAGCAGGTGGACCTGGTGGCCGCGTTTGACCAGCTCCATGGCGAGCGCGACCAGCGGACGCGTGTCGCCGTCGGTGCCGTAAGTGACGAAAGTGAATTTCATGGGCGTGCATTCCGGTTGAACTGCACGATTCTGTACCCCTCCCGGCGGCGCCGGCTTGAACAAATCCGACATCCCACCTATAAACGATAGGGCCAGTAGTCAGGGTCGGATTCGATTTTTTCGCTCAGCTGCGATGGCGGCAGGCCGGTGAGCGCACGCAGCTCGCGCGCCATGTGGGCCTGGTCGGCGTAGCCCAGCTGCGCCGCCAGCGCGGCCAGCGAGTCCCCGTCTGCCGCACCATCGCGCAAGGCGGCCACGGCATCGTTCATGCGCTGCAGCCTGCGCGCCTGCGCCGCCGTCAGGCCGACCTGCGCGCGGAACTGGCGCTGCATCTGGCGCTCGCCGACGTCGAATGCGCGCACGGTCGCGGCGACGGTGCGGCGCGCGATGTGGCGCAGGCTTTCGGCCAGGCCGCGGTTCCAGCTGCCGCGCGCAGCCTGCCAGCGCGGCGCCAGCCATTGCCCTATCCATGCCGCCTGGGCGGCGTCGTCACCGGCGCGCGCGCGCAAGGCGCCGGGCCACGCCTGCCACTCGCCGGGCAGCCAGCTGGCGGCTGGCTCCTCGCGGTCCTGCAAGGCACCGGGCGACAGACCGGTCAGCGCCGCGAAAGCATCGGGATGGAAGACCACTTCAAGGCAGCGCAGCGGCGCCAGCGTCACCGACGTGACTGGCCGCGTGCGCGGACCGGAAACGATCCAGTCGCCCAGCGGCTGCAGCGGCGCGTCGCCCTCGCCCAGCAGGGCGACGTGGCCATCGGTGAACATGGTCAGGCCGCAGTAGACCATGGCCGGAAAGCGGTTCAGGCGCGGCTGCGCCGGCGGCCATTGCTCGTCCACGGTGGACAGGAAACCGATGCCCATGACGGCTTCGGCCAGCTCGCCCTGCGGAACGTGGAGCGAGGCTTTCATCAATACTGTTTATAAGGTTTTGATGAACGCGCGCACGCCGCCGAGCAGCATTTCGATCGACATCGCGGTCAGGATCAGGCCCATCAGGCGCTCGAAGGCGGTCATCACCTGCGTACCCAGCAGGCGCTGCAGGCGGTCGGCGCTCAGGAACACGGCCAGCCACACCAGCAGCACGGCCGCCAGCGCGGCCACGTGGATCATCACCTCCTCCTTGCTGTTGGCGGTGAACAGCAGCACCGTCGCCAGCGCGGATGGCCCGGCCAGCGCGGGAATCGCGAGCGGCACGATAAAGGGCTCGCCGCCTTCGGTGCGACCGAGCACGCCGTCGGGATGGGGGAACACCATCCGGATCGCGATCAGCAGCAGGATCACGCTGCCGCCGATGCGCAGCGACACCTCGGTCAGGTTCAAGGCCGTCAGGAAATGGCGGCCGAAGAACATGAACACGAGCAGCAACAGGAAGGCGATCAGGCACTCGCGCACCACGATGCGCGGCCGGCGCCGCGTCGGCACGGCATTGAGCGCGCTGACGAAGATGGGCACGTTGCCGAACGGGTCGGTCACGAGCAGGAGCAGGATGAAGGTCTGGAGAAAGCTTTGGGTCATTGGCATACCGGCGACAAACTTAATTGTCGGATATTAACCGATATGCACGACCCAATGAAGACACGCCGGCGGCGCAGGAGGCCGCCGGCAAGGCCCTCCCTATTTCGATTTCGACGACTTGGTCTCGCCGTGTTCGGCACGCTGCTTGTTCACGATGCGCGCGGCCACTTCCTTCTCGCGGCCGGGATAGCGATGTTCCTTCTCGAACTTCTGCTCGATTTCCTTGTACTCGCGCTCACGCTTGGGACTGGATCCGGTGGGCATGACGACCTCCTTTACAAACGGTATGTGTGCAGATTAGAACCGGACCTCGGCAAGTTCCGTGGTCTGGCGCACGTAAGAGAAAAATCAAGGAAGGGGATCCGATCCACTGGCAAGCTTCGCCAATCATGAGCGGAGGAGCCAAGGATGAGCGTCGAAAATCTGCCGAGAGACCAAGGAAATGATCCTACACAGCCGAACTCACTTGAAGCGGGAGGCGGCCCACCCTATGATGGGGGAATGGAATCGCGCATTCAACGGCTCGAAGCGGACGTTGCCACCATTAAGGCGGACTTAGCGGTCGTGCGCTCCAACTATGCGACTAAGGAAGATCTCGCCGATCTCACCAACAGCCTCGTCAAGTGGATGGTTGGAACGGCCGTTGGGCTCGGCGTTGCCGCAGTTACGGTAATGACCTTCGTCCTGAACAATGCCACGCCAAAAGCAACTCCCGTACCGGCAGTGATTTACGTGCCCTACCCACCGCAGCAGTACCTGCCGGCCTTACCGCAACCGCCCAGCCAAAAATAAAAAAGGAGCAGGCAACAACGTCGCCCACTCCTCTTTCCGGAAGCCGGTCCGGATTACTTCTCGAACTTCTTCAGCCACGCCGACAGTTGATGCGGGCGCAGGCCGTCGTAGTCTTCGAACGGCTGGTGGATCCACGGGTTGTGCGGCAGTTCTTCCTGGAAGTAGTCCGGCTTGATGGCCGAGCAGCCCTTGGTCCAGATGACAGCGGATTTCACTTCCGTCACCTCGCTGAAATTTTCGGTCAGGTGCTCGCGCACCTTCATCAGCGTCACGCCCGAATCGGCCAGGTCGTCGACCAGCAGGATGCGGCCTTTCAGCGGGCCCTTGGTCATCGTCATGTACTTGGCGATGTCCAGGTCGCCCTGCTTGGTGCCGGCTTCTTCGCGGTAGGAGCTGGTCGACAGGATCGCCAGCGGCACGTCGAAGATGCGCGAGAACACGTCGCCCGGACGCACGCCGCCGCGCGCGAGGCACAGCACCATGTCGAACTTCCAGTTCGATTCATACACCTGCAGCGCCAGGCGCTCGATCAGGCGGTGGTATTCGTCCCAGGATACCCAGAGGTCTTTGTCGGTCGAAACGGGTGTGGTCATGTCAGGATTCCCCTATTTTTATTGATTATGCCGCGAACGGATGGCGCAGGACGATGGTCTCTTCGCGGTCCGGGCCGGTCGATACCATGTCGACCGGGATGCCGACCAGCTCTTCGATGCGCTTGATGTAGGCGCGCGCATTGGCCGGCAGTTCCGCCAGCGACTTCGCGCCGACCGTGCTGTCGGTCCAGCCCGGCATTTCTTCGTACACCGGCACGCAGCGGGCCGCTTCTTCGGCGCCCACCGGGAAGATGTCGACGGCGCGGCCATCGATGGTGTAGCCGGTGCACAGCTTCAGCGTCTCCAGGCCGTCCAGCACGTCCAGCTTGGTCAGGCACATGCCCGACACGCCGTTGATCTGGACCGAGCGGCGCAGCAGCGCGGCATCGAACCAGCCGCAGCGGCGCGCACGGCCGGTGACGGTGCCGAACTCGTGGCCGATGCGCGAGAGGTGCTCGCCGATGCCCTGGTCGGTCGGCAGCTCGGCCGGGAACGGGCCCGAGCCGACGCGGGTGGTGTAGGCCTTGGTGATGCCCAGCACATAGTGCAGCATGCCCGGACCCACGCCGGCGCCGGCCGCGGCATTGCCGGCCACGCAGTTCGACGAGGTGACGAAGGGATAGGTGCCGTGGTCGACGTCCAGCAGCGAACCCTGGGCGCCTTCGAACAGCAGATTGCCGCCGGCCTTGAAGGTCTTGTACAGCGCCGACGAGACGTCGCCGACCATCGGCTTCAGGCGCGGCACGAGGGCCATCGCGTCGTCGAAGGTCTTGTTGAAGTCGATCGCGGTGCCCTTCAGGTAGCCGGTCAGCACGAAGTTGTGATAGTCGAGGTTTTCTTTCAGCTTCTCGGCGAAACGCTCCTCGTTGAGCATGTCGGCGATGCGGATGGCGCGGCGCGCGACCTTGTCTTCGTAGGCCGGGCCGATGCCCTTGCCGGTGGTGCCGATCTTGTTGGCGCCACGGGCGGCTTCGCGCGCGACGTCGATGGCGACGTGGTAGGGCAGGATCGCCGGCGAGGCTTCCGAGATCATCAGGCGCGACGTCACTTCGACGCCGGCCGCTTGCAGCTTGTCGATCTCGCGCATCACGTCCGGCACCGAGACCACCACGCCGTTACCGATGTAGCAGGCCACGCCTTCGCGCATGATGCCCGACGGGATCAGCTGCAGCGCGGTCTTCTGGCCCTTGATGACGAGCGTGTGGCCCGCGTTGTGGCCGCCCTGGAAGCGCACCACGCCGGCGGCATGGTCGGTCAGCCAGTCGACGATCTTACCCTTGCCCTCATCGCCCCATTGGGTACCGATGACAACGACGTTCTTTGCCATTTTTTGATTTGACATCACACTTAACCTAAGTTTTTGAGAATCCAGTTTCCATTGTCGAGGACGAGCGCGCGGTCGCACTCGAACTCGTCCTGAACATTGTCGTGACCCGGCATGCTCTGGATCACGACTTCGCCGGCCTTGCGCAGCTCGACGATTTTCTCGCGCAGCTCGGGAGCGTTGCCCCACGGTGCACGGATAGAATGCTTGCGCTCGGCGCACGGCAGCAGGCGGGCCAGCTCGCGCAGGTCGAGCGAGAAGCCGGTCGCCGGGCGGGCGCGGCCGAAAGCCTCGCCCACGTGGTCGTAACGGCCGCCGCGTGCCACCGCGTTCGGCAGGCCGCTGACGTACAGCGCGAACATCGCGCCGCTTTCGTACTGGTAGCCGCGCAGGTCGGCCAGGTCGATCGCGACCTGGGCGCGGCCGATGGCGGAACCGGCCAGCGCCGCCAGTTCGGCCAGCGCGCGCGTGATGCCGGGCAGGTCCGGCAGCATGGCGCGCGCCTTGCCCAGCACCTCGATGTCGCCATACAGGTGCGGCAGGGCCAGCAGCGCGGCGCGGGTGGCGGCGCCGTAATTGTTCGTGATTTCTTCGAGGCCCGGCACGTCTTTGCCGCGCAGCAGCGCATGCAGCTGGGCTTCGTCGCGCCTGGCGGCCGGATCGTCGGCCAGGATGGCGCGCAGCACGCCGACGTGCGACAGGTCCAGGCGCACGTTGTCGAAGCCGGCCAGGGCCAGCGAGGACAGCGCGATTTCCTGGATTTCGGCGTCGGCTTCGAGGCCGGCGTGGCCGTACATCTCGCAACCGATCTGGATCGGCTCGCGGGTCGCGTGCAGGCCCGACGGACGGGTGTGCAGCACGCTGCCGGCGTAGCACAGGCGGGTGATGGAGGCGCGATTGAGCAGGTGGGCGTCGATGCGGGCGACCTGGGTGGTCATGTCCGGGCGCAGGCCGAGCAGGCGGCCGGACAGCTGGTCGACCACCTTGAAGGTGCGCAGGTCGGTGTCTTCGCCGGCACCGGCCAGCAGGGATTCGACGTACTCGAGCATCGGCGGCATCACCAGCTCGTATCCGTACAGGCGGAAGTTGTCGAGCAGCAGGCGGCGCAGGTCTTCGATCTTGCGCGCTTCGGAGGGCAAGACGTCGGCAATGTTCTCAGGCAGTAGCCAGTTCGGCATGGGCAAAACGACGGGAGTTATCGGGCTTCGGGCCACACGGACGCGCGAAGACGCGCAAAGGGAGCGCGAACCGACAATTTTAACCGAAAACGGGTTGGTGCAGGCAGGGAACGTCGGGAATGGATCAGGTGGGGTTGTCAAACGTCCACTTTTTTCCCCGGACCACTACAGCCTGATTCGTCGTCCCCGCGAAGGCGGGGACCCATGCTGAGTGTCCGGAGTAGCAGGCCTTCTATGGGTCCCCGCCTTCGCAGGGACGACGGTTTTGGTGTATCGGGGACGACAATCAAATCCCCAAGGGCCAGGTGTACCCCGGCACCGTCGCCAGCGGCGTGCCGGCCACGATCAGGATCTCGCGATGCGCCACCATCGGGATGTCGGCCGGGTTGCTGTCCCAGCGCTTGATCGTGCCGTTTTCGATGATGTAGAAGCGCACCGGTCCCGGCAGGCCGGCGGCGCCGTCGCGGCCCAGCGGCTGCTGCCACAGCTGGAACCAGTCGCCCAGCTTGAAGTTCTTCGGCGTGTCGGCTTCCATGTGGACGATGCCGGTCACGTCGTGCACGTGCATCTCGTAGGCATGGTAGCAGCCCGCATGCACCCGGCCGATGCCGTCCGGGAAGCCAAGGCGCTTGCCGTTGCTGTAGATCGAGATCAGCATGTGCTTGTGCCAAGTTGCGCTGGCCAGGCAGTTGACCGCGCCGACCGCCTTGCCCGTGCCCCACCACACGGGCCAGGCGGCCGTGTTGTACAGCGTGCCGGCGACCAGGCCGGTGCTGTCGGCCGCCAGCGCGATCGGTTCGCCGAGCGGATCGGATAGCACAGCGGCCGAGGCGGTCGCCGTGGCCGCCAGCATGGCGTCGCCCTGCGGCGGCGGCGGGGTTTCGGCTGCGCCCTGCCCTGGCGGCGCCGACACCAGCACGCCCGCCAGGCCCGCGGGCTCGGGATTTTTCGTCACGCACACATCATCCGGCGGCCCGGAATCCTTGAACGGCGGCGGAACCTGTAGCTCCGGCGGCTTGGCCGAGTCGCCGCTGCCGCATCCGGCAAGCAGAAGGAGCGAGAGCCAGGCGCAGTGCCTGAGCGAATTCGTCGGGACCATGATGTTGCTCCTGTGAAGGGTTAATCGATGGGAGACCAGCTCCACGACCCATCATCGAGCAAGCATCGGCGCCGCAGTTGAGCAAAACCATGCCCGTTCAGCGGCCTGGACAGTTATCTGAACGCCTATCAAACCATTCATTTACGAGAACCAATGGTCAAGAAAAAAGCGGCCATGCTGGCCGCTTTTGGGGGGAAGGCGCGACGCTTATTTGCCGGCGCCCGGACTCTTCATGTATTTGAAAAAGTCCGAATTGCTGTCGATCACCATCACGTCGCCATGGTTCTTGAAGGTGGCGCGGTAGGCTTCCAGCGAGCGGTAGAACTTGTAGAACTCGGGGTTCTTGCCGAAGGACCTGGCGGAAATCTCGGCGGCCTTGGCATCGCCCTCGCCCTTGATCTTCTCGGCATCGCGGTAAGCCTCGGCCAGGACCACGGTCCGCTGGCGGTCGGCATCGGCCTTGATGCGCTCGGATTCGGCATTGCCGTCCGCCCGCAGCTCGTTGGCCACGCGCACGCGCTCGGCCTTCATGCGGTCGAACACGGCGTTGTTGACCTCGTCGGAGAAATCGATGCGCTTGATGCGCACGTCGACCACGTCCATGCCCAGCGTGCGGGCCTCGGCCACCACCTTGCCGCGCACCGCGTCCATCATCGGCGCGCGCTCGGCCGAGATCACCTGGTGCACGGTGCGCTTGCCGATCTCGGCGTCGAGCGCGGTCTTGACCAGCTGCGCGAGACGGTCGCGCACCTTGCCTTCGTCGCTGCCGAAATTGACGTAGTAGTTGCGCGGATCGGCGATGCGCCATTTGACGTAGCTGTCGACCAGCAGGTCCTTCTTGTCCGCGGTCGGGTAGCGGTCGTTGTCCGGCGTTTCCAGCGTCAGCAGGCGCTTGTCGAGGTAGACCACGTTCTGCAGCGGCGGCGGCAGCTTGAAGTGCAGACCGGGCTCGGTGACGACCTCATGCACTTCGCCCAAGGAGAACACCATCGCGTAACGGCGCTGGTCGACCACGAACATGGTCGACGAGGCCAGCATCACGACCACGACGATCGCGACCAGCAGGGTGACAATGCGGTTCATCAGCGCGTCTCCCGTTCACGCAGCGCTTCGCGGCTGCGCGGATCGATCTTGCGCACCGATTCGGCAGCGGGCGCCGCCTGGTCCGGCTGCGCGGCCTGCTGCGGCGCTTGCTGCGCCGGCGGGACTTGCTGGTTCTGCGGCTGCGGCACCGGCACCGGGCCGGACTTGCTGCCGATGGCCGCGTCGTTGGCGGCGGTCTTTTCCATCATCTTGTCGAGCGGCAGGTAGATCGTGTTGTTGGCCTTGGAATCGACCAGCACTTTGCTGGCGCTGCTGTAAATCTGCTGCATGGTTTCGATGTACATGCGTTCACGCGTGACGGCCGGCGCCTTGGCGTATTCGGCCACCACCTGGTCGAAACGGGCGGCGTTGCCGGCGGCGGTTTCGACCGTCTTGGCGCGGTAGGCCTCGGCTTCCTGCAGCTGGATGGCGGCACTGCCCTTGGCGGTGGGGATCACGTCGTTGGCGTAGGCCTCGCCTTCGGCCTTGGCACGGGCGCGGTCCTCGGCGGCCTTGATGGCGTCGCTGAAGGCGGCCTGCACCTGTTCCGGCGGCTGCACCGCCTGCATCGCCACGGTGGTGACCTGGGCGCCCATCTTGTAGCGGTCGAGCATCTGCTGGGTGATCGTGCGCACCTCGCTGGCGACGGCGTCGCGGCCCTGGTACAGCAGGGCTTCCATGCTCTTCCTGCCGACCACTTCGCGCGCTGCGCTTTCGGCAGCGGCACGCACGGTGTCGTCCTGGTCGCGCTCGGAGAACAGCCAGGCCACCGGATCCTTGATCTGGTACTGCACCGAGAACTGGACGTCGACCAGGTTCTGGTCGTCGGTGACCATCAGCGATTCCTGCGGCTGGCGGTTGCGCACATTGTTGCGGTAGCCGATTTCAGCCGTGTTGATCTTGCCGGTGTTGACCAGCTGGTGGCCCTGGATCGGATAGGGCCAGCGCCAGTTGAAGCCGGGCTTGGCGATGTGGCTGATCTTGCCGAAGGTGGTGACCACGCCGACCTGGCCGTCCTGCACGATGAAGGCGCCGCTGGCGAGCCAGATCAGGGCCACGATGAAAACGATGACGGAGGCGGTGATGCCGGCGCCGCGCATGTCGGGCTTGAGCTTGCCGCCGCCGTCGCCGCCGCCGCGCTGGCCGAACAGGCGGTTCAGGCGCGCGTTGAAATCGCGCCACAGCTGGTCGAGGTCGGGCGGGCCTTCGCCGGGGCGGCGGCCTTCCTGCGCCTTGGCGTCATCTTTGGGATTGTGGCCCCATCGAGGGTCGTTCAGCGATGGCTTGATGCCGGTTCTTTTTAGTATGGAAGCAAGCATAGGCTCTTAGTGGGGCCCGACGGTGGGGGAAGAAAGGTCGTCGCCCGGTTGCGCGAAGCCATGTTCGAATTCCTCGCGCTCCAGCGGAAACTCGGGCAGGCCGGGGCCGGCGGTGGCCGCTTCGGCGATCGCATCGCGCAGCAGGTCCAGGCCGGCGCCACTCTGGGCGCTGATGAAAACGCGGCTGATTTTATCATATTCATCACGTTCCACTCCCGGCTCCAGCCCGGCGGCATCGATCTTGTTCCACACTAAAATTTGCGGAACATGGTCGGCGCCGATCTCGCGCAGCACCTCGTTGACCTGCTCGATCTGCTCGTTGCGCACGGGCGATGCGCCGTCGACGACGTGCAGCAGCAGGTCGGCGTGGATGGTTTCCTCCAGCGTGGCGCGGAAGGCGGCGACCAGCTGGTGCGGCAGCTCGCGCACGAAGCCGACGGTGTCGGAAATGACGACATTGCCCACCTCGTCGCCGAGGTAGAGGCGGCGGCTGGTGGTGTCCAGCGTCGCGAACAGCTGGTTGGCGACGTAGACGCCGGCCTTGGTCAGGGTGTTGAACAGGGTCGACTTGCCGGCGTTGGTATAGCCGACCAGCGACACGGAAAACGTCTGGTTGCGGCCGCGCGCGCGGCGCTGGGTCTCGTGCTGCTTGCGCAGCTTGGCCAGGCGGGTGCGCAGCATCTTGACGCGCTCGCCGATCAGGCGGCGGTCGGTCTCGAGCTGGGTTTCGCCGGGACCGCGCAGGCCGATAC
>JAEWEK010000156.1 GCA_023389425.1 Pseudomonadota bacterium
GCCGCGGTCAGCGCTTCATTGGGTTCGACCAGCACCACACCGATGCTGACCGTCAGCGCGTGCTGGGCGCCGCAACTGAGCAGCACTGGCGCCGTGCCGACTGCCAGCCGCAGGCGTTCCGCCGCCAGCAGCGCGCCGGCCAGGTCGGTTCCGGGCAGCGCCAGCGCGAATTCCTCGCCGCCGAGGCGTCCCATGATGTCGTGCTCGCGCAGGATGGCGCGCGCGGTCGACGCGAACGCCACCAGCGCCTCATCGCCGGCGGCGTGGCCGTAACGGTCGTTGAGCTGCTTGAAGTTGTCGAGGTCGAGCATCAGCAGCGCGATCGGCTTGTGCAGGCGCAGCGCCAGCATGCGCGCGGTCTCGGCCTGCTCGAAGAAGGCGCGGCGGTTGATCAGGCCAGTGAGGAAGTCGGTGGTCGCCAGCCGCGCCATCTGCTCGTCCGCCTTCTGCTTGCACATCAGGAGGAAGCCGACGCTGTTCACGATCATCAGCAGGTAGGCCGCCAGGCCGGCCACCACGTGCGCCGCAGTGCTGCCCAGCGCATGCTCGGGGTGCAGCACGCATTCCCATCCGCCCAGCAGCATGCACACCGCGAACAGCGCATCGTTCACCCCGATTACGCGCTGCAGGAAGGTCGGACGGCCGCCGCCGCGCAGCAGGATGTAGGCCATCGCTGCCGCGAACACGGCCGCCAGGGTGCAGGCAAAGCCCAGGATCTGCACGTAGCTCGCTCCCTGCACGCTGGCGGCTCCCAGCGCCAGCAGCGCAAGGACTGCCGCCGGGAACAGGATGCGCTGCCAGTGCCTGAAACCGAAATAGAGGCAGTAGGCCGCGGCCTCGGCCACCACGCCGACGATGCCGCCGAGGGCCGCCACGTCGTCGGCCCAGGTGCCCGGCATCGACCAGCCGAGGAACTGGGTCGAGCCGAGGAGCAGGCGCGACCACATCCACAGGCGCAAGGCGGAGTCCGGCGCGCTGCCGCGGATATAGCCTGCCATCAGCAGCGCGAACCCGAGGTTGCCGATGCTGAGCGTCAGGATGATGGTTGGGATGTCGATCAATTCCCCTATCCTTGCCGTTAAATGGGTTCCTTACTCAAGAAACAAAAGTAATTGAACGTAAACAACAGTTTCTTTTAGGAACTGTATCACAAGCTTGCGGTAGTTGATGTAACACAATATTGCACGTTGTAAATATTTTCCAACCCCCGTTGTGGCGGGAAATCGAAAATCTGTGCGAGAAAGAGACGGCTTCGATGCGAATCCCTCATAATTGTCAGAAATCCATACCGCGCCCAACGGAGTTCCCGTGCTTTTTGGTTTTCTGAAACCGCCGCCCATGTCGCCGCGCCTCCAGCGGCTCAAGAGTTCGCCCCTGTTCGGCTCGCTCAAGCCGCTCGAACTGAAGATCGTGGACGGCCTGATGCACGAGCGCCGCTACCTGCCCGGCGAGATCGTGTTCGACGAAGGCGAGGAAGGCCAGGCGCTGTACCTGGTCATGAGCGGCCAGGTCGCGATCGTGCGCAACGGCGGCGACGGGCCGCAGCAGGTGGCGCTGCTGGAGCCTGGCAGCTTTTTCGGCGACATGGCGCTGATCGACGACACGCCGCGCAACGCCCAGGCGCGCGCGCTCGACGCCTGCGAGCTGGCGGTGTTCTTCCGCGCCGACTTCCTGGCGCTGATGGAAACCGACGCCGTGATCGGCTACAAGATCGCGCTCGCGCTGGCGCGCCAGCTCGGCCGCCGCCTGCGCCTGTGGATGGGCGAGCAGTCCCAGCTCGAAGCGCTATGAGGGGCCACGAGCGCGCCGGCCCGGTCGCCTGGGCCGGCATCGTCGCCGCCACCTGCCTGCTGCTGGTGGTGCTGCAGCACATGCTGTGGCTGGTGCTGCCGGCGCTGCTGGGCGGGGTGATGTACTACATGCTGCTCGAACCGATGCAGCGCATGGTGCGCGCCGGCGCCAGCCGCAACCTGTCGGCGCTGGTGACCTGCGGCGTGTTCTTCACGATCATGCTGCTGGTGACCGCCGCGCTGCTGGCGTGGGCCGGTCCGGCGTCCTGGCCGGCGGCCATCGCGCGCTACGTCAACGGCGGCATCGCCTTCGCCCGCGGCACCGCCTCCGAACTGGAAGCGCGCTCGCCGATCTTCGCGGCCATGCACCTGCGCGCCATCGTCAACCGCTCGATCCTGGCGCTGACCCGCGACTTCGCCTCGCACCACCTGGGCACGCTGATGCTGGCGGTGATCTCGTGGCTGCCCTCGACGCTGCTGGCGCCCTTCCTCACCTTCTTCTTCCTGCGCGACGGCGTGCGCTTCAAGCGCTTCCTGGCGCGCGCCGTCCCCAACGCCTACTTCGAGCGCACCCTGTGCCTGCTGCACGACGTCGACGGCACCGCGCGCCGCTACTTCGAAGGGCTGATCCGGCTGACCGTGATCGACACCGCGGTGCTGGGACTGGGCCTGTGGACCATCGGCGTGTCCTCGCCGCTGGTGCTGGGCCTGATCTCGGCGCTGCTGGCCTGGGTGCCGTACGTGGGTTCGATCGCGGGCTGCGTGCTGGTGGTGGTGGTGGCGTCGACCGACGCGCCGACCCAGCCGGTGATCGCCTACAGCGCGGTGGTGGTGTTCGTGCTGGCGCGGCTGCTGGACGATTTCGTGTTCATGCCGCTGACGGTGGGGCGCAGCCTGCGCATCCATCCGCTCATCACGGTGCTGATGATTTTCGCCGGCGGCGCGCTGGCCGGGGTGGTGGGATTGATGCTGGTGCTGCCGCTGCTGGGGGTGGTGATGCTGGTGGGCGAGACGATGGCGCGCCTGCTCACCAATCCGCGCTTGCGGGCAAGGCACCGCAACGCGCGGGCGCTGCGGCAGAAGATTGCGAGCGCGGACCTGGCGGTGTGAGCTCACACCGTCACAAAACCGTCGTTCCCGCGAAGGCGGGGCCCCATAGACCAGTTGAGCAGCTAAACCGCAGCAAACGCCGCACGCGGAATAAACTCAGCATGGGTCCCCGCCTGCGCGGGGACGACGATGTTTTGTGACGCGGGCCTTACTTGCGCCCAGCCTTCGGCTTGCTCTTGATCGTATCGAGGATCGACGGCTTCGCCTTCGCCACCGCAGCCGACGGCATCGGGGCCGCGCTCACGGAAACGCGCTCACCCTTGCGCTGGCGCGGCGGCGGCGCGGTGCGCACCTTGTCCGGCGCCGGACCACGCTTGCGTTCCACGCCAGCCGGCATCGCGCTGCCTTCCTTCGGCTGCGCCGGCGGAATCAGGTGCTTCTCGCCGTAGCCGATCAGATCGCCCCGCCCCATCTTGCCCAGCGCCTCGCGCAGCAGCGGCCAGTTCTCCGGATCGTAGTAGCGCAGGAAGGCCTTGTGGATGCGCCGGATCTTGCCGCTGCGCGCCGTCTCCACCACCTCCGAATTCGCATCGACCTTGTGCAGCGGGTTCTTGCGGGTGTGGTACATCGTGGTCGCCATCGCCATCGGCGTGGGCGTGAAGGTCTGCACCTGGTCGAGCTTGAAGTTGTTCTTCTTCAGCCACAGTGCCAGGTTCAGCATGTCTTCGTCAGTGCAGCCCGGGTGCGCCGCGATGAAGTACGGGATCAGGTACTGCTTCTTGCCGGCCTCGCGCGAGAAGCGGTCGAACATCTCCTTGAACTCGTCGTAGGCGCCGATCCCCGGCTTCATCATCTTCGACAGCGTGTTCTGCTCGGTGTGCTCGGGCGCGATCTTGAGCAGGCCGCCCACGTGGTGCGTCACCAGCTCCTTCACGTACTCCGGCGAACGCACCGCCAGGTCGTAGCGCAGGCCGGACGAAATCTGGATGCGCTTCACGCCCGGAATCGCGCGCGCCTTGCGGTACAGCGAGATCAGCTTGCTGTGGTCGGTGCCGAGATTGCTGCAGATGGTCGGGAACACGCACGACAGGCGGCGGCAGCTCTCCTCGATCTTCTTGTCCTTGCACGACAGGCGGTACATGTTCGCGGTGGGGCCGCCCAGGTCCGAGATGGTGCCGGTGAAGCCCTTGGTCTTGTCGCGCACGTGTTCGATCTCGCGCAGGATCGACGGCTCCGAACGGCTCTGGATGATGCGGCCTTCGTGCTCGGTGATCGAGCAGAAGGTGCAGCCGCCGAAGCAGCCGCGCATGATGTTGATCGAGAAGCGGATCATCTCCCACGCCGGGATGCGCGCATTGCCGTAGCTGGGGTGCGGGCCGCGCGCGTACGACAAGTCGTACACGCCGTCCATCTCGTCCATCGCCAGCGGCAGCGGCGGCGGGTTGATCCACACGTCGCGCTCGCCGTGCGCCTGCACCAGCGCGCGGGCGTTGCCGGGATTCGACTCCAGGTGCAGCACGCGCGAGGCGTGCGCATACATGATCGGGTCGTCCTTCACCACCTCGTACGATGGCAGGCGCATCACGGTCTTGTTGTGCTTTTCCCTGGCCGCGGCCTGGCGCTCTTCGCGGCTCAATATCCTGATCGGCTTGACCTCCGGTTCGATGGCCTTGGCATCGGTCGCGCACGAACGGTCCTGCGGGATCTCCTGGTAGGGATTCGGGATCGCGTCCACGCGGCCCGGCACGTCCACGCCGCTTGACGCCTGCACGGTCCAGTCGTCGGCCGGCAGCCAGCCCAGCGGCACCATGAAGGCGGTGCCGCGCAGGTCGCGGATATTCTTGATGTCTTCGCCGGCCGCGAGGCGGTGCGTCAGCTCGACCAGCGCGCGCTCGGCGTTACCGTACAGGAGCAGGTCGGCCTTCGAATCCGGCAGCACCGAACGGCGCACCTTGTCCGACCAGTAGTCGAAGTGGGCGATGCGGCGCAGCGAGGCTTCGATCGAGCCCACCACGACCGGCACGTCCGGATAGGCTTCGCGCGCACGCTGGGCGTACACGGTCAGGGCGCGGTCCGGGCGCTTGTTGGGCGCGCCGTCGGGGGTGTAGGCGTCCTCCGAACGGATCTTGCGGTCGGCCGTGTAGCGGTTGATCATCGAGTCCATATTGCCGGCCGTGATACCGAAGTACAGGCGCGGCTTGCCCAGCGCGCGGAACGGATCGGCCGAGTGCCAGTCAGGCTGGCTGATGATGCCAACGCGGTAGCCCTGCGCTTCCAGCAGGCGGCCGATCAGGGCCATGCCGAAGCTCGGATGGTCGATGTAGGCGTCGCCGGTGACGAGGATGACGTCGCACTCGTCCCAGCCCAGCTTGGCCATTTCGGCACGGGACATCGGCAGGAACGGGGCGGCGGCGGCGCGGCTGGAGCGCTTGGGAACGGACGCGAAAAGATTGGTTGGGGAGCTCATTGGCCGGCATTTTACCGGAAAACCGTTTCGCCAGCCGTCCCTTGGGCCGAAAAACGGCTTAACTATCAATCACTTGTCGTTTTTCAGATGCCCATCGTGGCGAGGATCCGACCCAGCTCCTGCAGGGTCGGCTCGAGGTGCGGATGACGCACCGCGAACTTGGCCGTCAGCTCCTGCGCACGCGAAGCCAGGCCATAGGTGTTCTTGTCGGGGTCGTTGGCTTTCTTGTCCAGCAGGCGCTGGATGTCGCCGTCGAGCTGGCGCAGCAGCATTTCCAGCTCGGAATCGGCGCTGTCCTGCTCGTTGAGACTGCGGTGCAGCGTCTTGAGGTGGGCCTTGAGGGTGTCTTCGTCGAGGTTCGGCATGGCGCTCTCTGAGTAAGGTGAGATTGATCGTGGTAAATCTGCCCGTCTATTCATTAATTTTACGACCACAACACCGATGTGATGAACACGGTTCACTCAACGCGCCGAAGGCCCCTGCCGCATCTCAGAGCGTGAATTCCGCCCAAGTTTCTACGTAGAAAATATAATCGCTGAAGTCCAGATTTGCGGGATCGAGGCGATTGGCGGCACACATGCCGGGAAGGTCCGCTATGAATTCGTTGAAAGACTCGAAAATCTTGGCCGGCCCAATGAGAGGCTCAGGCGCAATTTTTTGTGAGTTCAACCAGTTTCGCACCTTCTCAATAACCGTCTCCACCGACTCATCGTGAGACGAAATATCTTGTCCGGAAATATCGGACAGAAACTGCTGATACCTGTATTTTTCCCTGTCGAGAATAAGCAGCCGCTTACTCTTCAAATAGAAATTTCCGAAATGACGCGCCCCGATGTCCAGCCCCAATTCGAATGGCATGTTGAACCGCGGCAGACCGGTACCGGCGTCTGCCGTTGTCCGCGAAATGTCATGGATGCCCAGGCGGCAAGTGGCGATCAACCGTTTAATCTTATCCAAGCGTATCGCGGCAGCGTCTTTCTCCTCGAGCGCCAAACGCGGCGTAAAGCCGCAAGCGATTACGGTAAAAACAATCGCGTAAAGAAGCGACTGATATTCTTGATCGAAGGGGCAATTGATAAAAACGTTAGTGTCGAACTTGTCCGGCTTTGCCATGTTCTGTCGTTTTTACCGATGACTTATCGCGTTGCATCTGCCGAAGCCGGCCTATTGGCCACCGTCCTATCACGGGCGAGTAAGCGCCTTCTTCCTGACGGCTTGCAGCACCGCTGCCCGCATCGACTCCGCATCTCTTGAGGTCTTAACCTGGGCTGGTCTCAGTATTTGGCCAGCGGAAGTCTGGACGACTACGCCGCCCCTGGCTCTTGACGCTTTCCTTGCAGCTGTTACAGCATCTTCCTTCGAACCATACAGTCTGGTTTCTTGGCGACCGACCTTGCTCTGCACGGTCCAGCCGTCCGCAGACGGCACGACATAAACGTTCGACTTTTTCATGATTCTATCGATGTTTCCACAGTCACTGAGGTAACGAGAATTCATCGCAGAGCGATGCCGGGATAGCTCTTACAATATACACCCCTTGGGCCGGCCGCATAAAAAACCCGCCCGACTCTTGCGAGCAGGGCGGGTTCTATCAGAAGCACGGAACTTATTCGCCGGTCAGGCCGCGGCGCTCCAGCAGCGGCTCGATGACCGGGTCGCGGCCGCGGAAGGCGCGGTACATGTCCATCGCGTCCATCGTGCCGCCTTTCGACAGCAGCATCTTGCGGAAGCGGTCGCCGTTCTTGCGGGTCAGGCCGCCGTTTTCCTTGAACCACTCGACGGTGTCGGCGTCCAGCTTCTCGGCCCACAGGTAGCCGTAGTAGCCGGCCGAGTAGCCGCCCGAGAACACGTGCGAGAAGTAGGTGGTGCGGTAGCGCGGCGGCACCAGCGGGAAGTCGACGCCGGCCTGGTGCAGCGCGTTCGCCTCGAAGCCCAGCACGTCGGTCGGGATCTGGTCGGCGCCCAGCTGGTGCCAGCTCTGGTCCAGCATCGACGCGGCCAGGTACTCGGTGGTGCGGTAGCCTTCGTTGAACTTCTGCGAGGCGGTCACCTTGTCCAGCAACTCCTTCGGCATCGGCGCGCCGGTCTGGTAGTGCTTGGCGTAGTGCTGCAGGATCTCCGGCCACGCCATCCACATCTCGTTCACCTGCGAGGGGAACTCAACGAAGTCGCGCGGCACGCGGGTGCCGCCGAAGCGCGGGTACTTCACGTTCGAGAACATGCCGTGCAGCGCGTGGCCGAACTCGTGGAACATGGTGCGCACTTCGTCGTAGGTCAGCAGCGTCGGTTCGCCCGCGGCCGGCTTCGGGATGTTCAGGTGGTTGGCCACCACCGGCATCGTGCCGAGCAGGGTGTTCTGGTTGACGTAGGCGTTCATCCACGCGCCGCCACGCTTGTTCGAGCGCGCGTACGGGTCGTGCATGAAGATCGCCAGGTGCTTGCCGTCGGCGTCGAACACTTCGAACACGCGCACGTCCGGGTTGTACACCGGCAGGTCGTGGCGCTCCTTGAAGGTGATGCCGTATTCCTTCTCGGCGGCGTAGAACACGCCGTTGACCAGGACATTGTTGTACTCGAAGTAGGGGCGCAGCTGGTTCTGGTCGAACGAATATTTGGCCTGGCGCACCTTGTCGGTGTAGTACTCCCAGTCGAAGGCGGTGGCCGCGAAGCCGCCGTGCTCGGCGTCGATCACCTTCTGGATCTCGGCCGCTTCCTTCTTCGCGTTGCGCACCGCCGGCTTGGCGAATTCGGCCAGCAGCTTGTTGACGGCGCCGGTGGTCTTCGCGGTCTGGTCTTCCAGCATGTAGGCGGCGTGGCTCGGGTAGCCCAGCAGCTTGGCGCGTTCGGCGCGCGCCTTGGCCAGCTTGAGGACGACCTCGCGGTTGTCGAACTCGCCGCCGTGGCTGCCGCGCACCAGCGACTGCGCCAGCAGCTTCTCGCGCGTGGCGCGCTTGGTCAGCACGGCTTCCGGCGCCTGCTGGGTGGTGTTCACCACCGGGACCACGAACTTGCCGTCCAGGCCGCGCTTCTTCGCTTCGGCGGCGGCGGCGTCGATGGCCTTGTCCGACATGCCGGCCAGCTCCTCGCGCGAATCGACCACCAGCGCCGAGGCGTTGGCTTCCTTCAGCACGTTCTGCGCGAACTGCGTCTGCAGCGAGGCGATCTGGCCGTTGTAGGCTTTCAGCTTGGCCTTGTCCGCATCCGACAGCTGGGCGCCGGCGCGCACGAAGTCGGTGTTGTAGCGCTCGATCAGGTATTTGGCTTCCGCGTTCAGGCCCAGCTTGTCGCGCTTGTCGTACAGCGCTTTCACGCGGGCGTACAGCTTGCTGTTCAGGCGGATGGCATCGCTGTGGGCGGCCATTTCCGGCGCCAGCTGCTTGTCCAGCGCGTTCATCTCGTCGTTGGTGTTGCAGCCCTGGAGGTTGGAGAACACGGTCTGCACGCGGCTCAGCAGCGCACCGGCGCGTTCCATCGCGACGATGGTGTTCTCGAAGGTCGGAGCGGCCTTGTTGTCGGCGATCGCCTCGATCTCCTGCGAATGGATGCGCATGCCTTCCTTGAACGCCGGCGCGTAGTCTTCGTTCTTGATCTTGTCGAAGGCCGGGAACTTGAACGGCAGGGTGCTCGGCTTGGCGAAGGGGTTCGACGCCGGCAGCATATTGGCCGGTTCGGCGTGGGCGAATTGGACGGCGGCCATGGCGACGGCGGCGATCAGGAGGCGGTTGCGGTTCATTGTCTCTGGTTCCAGTGTGGTTGTTGTTCCGTGTGCGCCTGGTATGCGCACGCGGCGGTACTGCCGGCTGGTGGCCGATCTTGTTTAATTGGCGCTCAAGCCGCGGCGCTCCAGCAGCGGCTTGATGTCGGCATCGCGGCCGCGGAAGTTGCGATAGGTCTGCAGCTCGTCCTGCGATGCGCCGCGCGACAGCACCATCTTGCGGTAGTAGTCGCCGTTCTTGCGCTGCAGGCCGCCGTTCTCCCTGAACCATGCCGAGGTATCGGCCGCCAGCTTTTCGCTCCACAGGTAAGCGTAATAGCCGGCCGAGTAGCCCAGCGAGAAACTGTGCGAGAAGTAGGTCGTGCGGTAGCGCGGCGGCACCGGCGCGTAGTCGGCGCCGGCATCCTTCAGCGCCTGCGCCTCGAAGCCCACGACGTCGGCCGGGACCGCGCCCGCGGCCAGCTGGTGCCAGCGCTGGTCGATGATCGCGGCGGCCGTGTACTCGCTGGTGACGAAGCCCATGTTGAAGGTCTTCGTCGCCAGCACCTTGTCCAGCAGGGCCGATGGCATCGGTGCGCCGGTCTGGTAATGCTTGGCGTAGTTCGCCAGCACCTGGGGCCAGCTGGCCCACATCTCGTTCTGCTGCGACGGATACTCGACGAAGTCGCGGGCCGTGTTGGCGCCGCCGAAGGTCGGATACTTCACGCTCGAGAACATGCTGTGCATCGCATGGCCGAACTCGTGGAAGGCGGTGGTGACTTCGTCAAAGGTCAGCAGCGTCGGCTGGCCGGCCGGCGGCTTGGGAATGTTCAGGTGGTTGGCGACGACCGGGTGGTTACCCAGCAGCCTGGATTGGGTGACGTATTCGTTCTCCCACGCCCCGCCCTGCTTGTTCGGGCGAGCGTAGTAGTCCATGATGAAGATCGCCAGCTGCTTGCCGTCGGCATCGAACACGTCGAACACGCGCACGTCCGGGTCGTACACCGGCAGGTCGTGGCGCTCCTTGAAGCTGATGCCGAATTCCTTGTTGGCCGCGTAGAAAACGCCGTTCTGAACGACGCTGTTCAGCTCGAAATATGGCTTCAGCTGGTTTTCGTCGAAAGCGAATTTCCTGGCGCGCACCTTGTCCGTGTAGTAGTACCAGTCCTGCGGGCCGGCCTGGAAGCCGCCGTGTTCCGCGTCGATCACCTTCTGGATTTCGGCCGCCTCGGCGTGCGCGTTGGCCTCGGCCGGCTTGATGACGTCGGCCAGCAGCCTGTTGATCGCTTCAGGATTCTTCGCGGTTTCGGTTTCGACCGAATAGGCCGCGAAGTTGGGATAGCCGAGCAGCGCGGCCTTTTCGGCGCGCAGCGTCACCAGGCGCAGCACCAGCTCGCGGTTGTCGAATTCGCCGCCGCGGCTGCCGCGCGCCAGCGACGCGGCCAGCAGGCGTTCGCGCACGGCGCGATTGGTCAGCTCGGCGAGCGCCGCCTGGCCGGTGGTGTTGGACAGCGCCAGCACGAACTTGCCGTCCAGGCCGCGCTTCTTCGCCAGCGCGGCGGCGGCGTCGATCTGGGCGTCCGACAGGCCATCCAGTTCGGCGCGGGTGTCGACCACCAGCGCCGAAGCATTCGCTTCCTTCAGCGTGTTCTGCGAGAACTTCGACTGCAGCGCGGCGATCTCGCCGTTGATGGCCTTGAGCTTTTCCTTGTCGGCAGCAGGCAGGTTTGCGCCGGCGCGCACGAAGTCGCGGTGGTAGCGCTCCAGCAGGTAGGCCGACTCGGCGTCCAGGTGCAGGCGCGCGCGCTGTTCGTACACCGCCTTGACGCGCTTGAACAGCTTGTCGTTCAGGTAGATGGTGTCGTGCTGCGCGGCCAGCCTGGGCTGGATCTCGCGGTCGATCTCGTCCAGCTTGTCGTTGGTGTTCGCCGTCTGCAGGTTCGAGAACGTGGTCGACACGCGCGCCAGCAGCTGGCCCGAACGCTCCAGCGCGACGATCGTGTTGTCGAAGGTCGGCGCCTTGCCGTTGTTGGCGATCGCCGCCACTTCGCGCAACTGCTCGCGCATGCCGGCTTCAAACGCGGGCATGAAGTGCTCGTCCTTGATCTTGTCGAAGGCCGGATAATGGAACGGCAGGGTGCTGGGCCTGGCGAAGGGGTTCGACGGGTCGAGGGCGGCGGACGGTGCGGCGTGCGCTGCGAATGCGAGGGACAGGGTGGCCGCAACGATGAGCAGGTGTGGACGTTTCATGGGATCTTTCGCGACTGTTGACGACTCCCAGCTTGTGGCTGGTGCGCGCAAGATCATAGCAGGCTTATTGCTGGGTCGTCACAGCGACAAGATATGCATGTCGGCCGTATGGACGCCGCAACGCAACATCATTTCGCAAGCCCGAAGCGCATGATGGCTGGCCGCGACGCCGGCGCCAGGCGCCGAATGATCGCCCCCGTTCCGGCTTGCTTCATGGAGGCCTGCGCGCCCGTCGGCGATAATGGGCTTGACCCTCACGCGACGTGAGGCTCCAGAGTGGCTGCAGGCTTGAAGAACGGAGAAGACAGATGCTGAAAGTAGGTGAACTCGCGCAGCGTGCCGGACTGACGGTGCGCACCCTGCACCATTACGACAGCATCGGCCTGCTCCGCCCTTCGGCCCGTTCCGATGGCGGCTACCGCCTGTACGACCGCGACGACGTGGCGCGCCTGCAGCAGATCCAGGCGCTGCGCAAGTTCGGCATGGCGCTGGCCGACATCGGGGCTTACCTGGACAGTGAACGCGCTTCGCCGCTGGCGATCATCGAGCGCCAGCTGGCGTCGCTCGAGCGCCAGATCGGCGAGGCCACGCGCATGCGCGAGCAGCTGCTGCTGGTGCGTGCGCAGCTGGCCAAGGGCGAGGCGCCCGCGCTGTCCACCTGGCTCACCACACTGGAGAAGATGACCATGTACGAAAAATATTTTTCGAAGCAGGACATCGCGCAGCTGCGCGAGTTCGATTCGGATGCGACCCAGGCCCAATGGGCCGCGCTGGTGACGGACGTGCAGGCGGCGATGGACCGCGGCGCGGCGCCGGCATCGGCCGAGGCGATGGCGCTGGGCGCGCGCTGGAGCGCGCTGCTCGAGCGCAGCACCGGCGGCAATCTCGACCTCGTGCACAAGCTCGACAACATGCACAGGAACGAACCCTCGGTGCAGGACCAGAGCGGCATCACGCAGGCGCTGCGCGCCTTCATCCTGGAGGCGATGAACGAGAACAAGCTGTCGCTGTTCGCGCGATACCTGCCGCCGGAAGTGATCGCCCGGATGCGCCGCCACAACGCCGGCCGGGCGCAAGAGTGGCTGCCTCTTATCAGCCGCATCAAGGAACAGATGGCAATCGATCCCTCGCCGGCCACGCCGCAGGCGCGCCAGCTGGCGCGCGAGTGGAGCGAGCTGCTGGCCGACATGCTGGGCCCCGATCCCGCCACCATGCCGCTGTTCCGCAATGCGATGCAGGCGGAACCGGCGCTGCGCCAGGGCCGCGCCATGACCGACGAGATGGTCCCCTACCTCATCGCGGCGCGCCAGCTGGGCTGAGCGCCGCATGGTGCGGCGTGTTAGCATCGCCGCACCATGCCTACCCCACTCCTCGATCGATACGATGCCATCGTCGCCGGCAGCGGCCCGGGCGGCGCCAGCGTCGCGCGCGAGCTGGCGCGGCGCGGCCTGCGCATCCTGGTCGTCGAACAGGGCAGCGCGGCGCCGGTCGCGGGCACGCTGGCGCAGATGGCGGGCATGGCGGCGGTGCCGGGACGCGGCGCCTTCTTCCACCGCGACCTGTCGCTACTGGTCAGCGGCATCACCGCCGGCGGGAGCTCCACGCTCAACTTCGCCACCGCCGCGCCGCCGCCCGTCGGCAAGTTCGCGGCGCTCGGCATCGACCTGCAGCCGGCGCTGGCCGCGCTGCGCGCCGAGCTGCCGATGGCGCCGCTGCCGGATGCGCTGGTCGGCCCGATGGCGCAGCGCATGATGGCGGCCGCGCGCTCGCTCTCGCTCGACTGGCACAAGCTGGACAAGATGATCCGCCCGCAGTCCTGCCGCACCGGCTGCTGGCGCTGCGTCTACGGCTGCCCCTTCGGCGCCAAGTGGAGCGCGCGCGATTTCCTGGACGAGGCTTGCCGCGACGGCGCGCGCCTGCTGGACCGCGCGCGCGTCGAACGCGTGCTGGTCGAGCAGGGCCGCGCCGCCGGGGTCGAGCTGGTGGCGGATGGCCGGCGCCGGCAGGTCAAGGCGCCGCTGGTGGTGCTGGCCGGCGGCGGCGTGGGCAGCCCGCGCATCCTGCACCGCTCGGGACTGGGCCCGCGCTCGGTGCCCTTCTTCAGCGATCCGGTGGTGGCGGTGATGGGCGAGGTGGACGATATCGACGGCGGCGCCGAAGTGCCGATGGCGGCCGGCATGGCGCTGCCCGACGAGGGCATCTCGTTCGCCGACCTGACGCTGCCGCGGCCGATGTACCAGGCCTTCGCGGCGCAGGTGGGCAGGCTGGACCGCCTGCTGGCGCACCGGCGCACGCTGACGATGATGGTGAAGATCCGCGACGAGCAGGGCGGCGGCGTCGGCCCGCGCTGGGTCGACAAGCGCCTGCAGGCCGCGGACAAGGCCAGGCTGAAGCGCGGCGTGGCGCTGGCGCGCGGCATCCTGCGACAGGCGGGCGCGCGGCACATCTTCAAGAGCTGGCATTTCGCCGCGCATCCGGGCGGCGGCGTGCCGATCGGCGCCGGCGTCGACAGCTCGCTGCGCACCGCCACGCCGGGCCTGTACGTGTGCGACGCGTCGGTGATTCCCGGGCCATGGGGACTGCCGCCCACGCTCACCCTGCTGTGCCTGGGCAAGCGGCTCGGCGCGCAGCTCGCGGGCGCAGCTCAGTAGTGCGGCGGCCGCTCGTTGATCGGCTGGCCGGCGTCGCGCATCGTCTGGATGTGCTCGGCCAGCTTCATCACCAGGGCCTCGAGCTGGTCGATATGGCGCCCCTGCTCGTACACGGTGCGGTTCAGCGTTTCGACCAGGTCTTCCTGGTGCGACAGCTTGATCTCGATATCGACCAGACGTTCTTCGTGGCTCACGGCTTTCCCCTGCGATGCAAAGCCGGCATTATGCCTGCTGTTTACGGCGCGCGCGCCAGGCCGCCATGCGCTTCTTCAGCCGCTTGACGGCGCCCGCCAGCTTCTCGTACAGGTTTCCGTACAGAACATTGCACGTCATCACCACCGGGGTCAGTCCGGTGCGGCGCCACAGCAGCACGTGGCCGCGGGTCTGGAGCTGGTGGCTGGAGCGGAAGTCGCGGTTCGGCGTCCCGTAGCCGAAGTCCGCGCCCGACAGGGCGTGCGCCGCCATCATTTCCTTCAGCGCCAGGTGCATCGTGCTGGTGCCGGCGGACAGGTGCTGGTATTTGTCGTCGCTGACGATGTTGTGCACCAGCCAGCGCCCGATGCCGTTGCTGCCGACCACCACGCCGACGGGTACTCCGGCGCAGCGCACCACGCAGGAATACAGCAAGCCGCCGGCGGCGAGCCGTTCGAACTTGTGCTGGGCCGGGAAAGCGGCGAGGTCCGCCGCCGGCATCAGGGCGCGCATCGCATCGAACAGCGACGCAACCTGCTCCGGCCGCTCGATCCGGATCACCTCGATCTCGCCTGCCTCGGCTGCCAACTGGCGCACCTGGCGCTGCAGGTTGTAGCGCTTTTTCGAACTCAACTTCTGCAGGTAGACGTCGAAACTCTCGGGAAGTTCGATGGTGTGGCATTCGCGCCAGCCGTCGAGCACGCTCACACCCATGCCGTGCAGGCGCGCGAAGCGGTCGAACAGCTCCGACGGCACGGCCTGCAGCGACACGCCGCGCGCCTGCGGGTAGCGGACGAAGATGCTGGCCAGCACGGCGTCGAACAGGCCGGGCGCGTCTCGCAGCAAGGGCACGCTGCCGAGCAATTGCACCACGGGCATCTTCCAGCGCCACGCGCCGAGCGGCCCCATCCGGAATTCGAGTGCGTGGCGGCGCGGGCGCAGCGGCACGATGCCGAGCACCGCGCCGTCGCCGCGGCGGCGCGCCACCAGCAGGCTGCAGGGATCGGCGGTGTCCTTCAGGTAACGGAAAAATGCCGGCGACTGGTAGATTTTTTCAGGGCTGGGGCTGTCGGCAAGCAGGCCGTCCCAATCGGCGGACAGGGCGGCGATGTCGTGCTCGCTCTCCAAGAAGGAAATGTCGAAATCATTTCCCGCGTGCAAACCAAGGGGCGCGCCGTCGGGATGAGGAGAATTTTTATTAATTGCAGCAGTGCCGTTATCGCGGCGAAATACGCTTACAAAAAAGCGGCCAGCGTCTAGTGAGCGCATGTTTTTCTTTGGAAAATCAAGGATCTGGGAATCAGGCGACCGCGCGTCGCCGTTTGTATATTTAAAATAAATATTATCAGCCTTTAATTTTCTTTCACGCACAATTGAAAATTAATAAAAACAAATAACATTTGCACGATTTAATTAAAATAAAGAAATAAAAAACCGCAGGCGGGCGACCCGCGGTTCCTCGCCGCGCCATGCCGGCTCAGTGATGCCAGGGCGTGAAGTCGATACCGTTCTGGATCGAGCCGATCACCTGGGCCTGGTTTTCCGGGCTTTCGCTGAACATGACCATCACGTTGGCGCGCGAGGATTTGCCGACGTTGTCCATCCAGTACGCCAGGCCCGCCGGATCGGGTTCCCGGTGCAGCACGTGGTGGTAGAGCTGGGTGACGAAATAAGCGTCGGACGGATCCACCATGTAGATGTCCACCGCCTCCTTGTTCGCCAGCACCAGGGCCGAGATCTGGCTCAGCGTGAAGCCGCTGTCCATGGCGTCGAGCCAGAACGCGAAGCCACCGGGGTCCGGCGTGCGATCGAAGGCAGCCTGGTACATCCTGTACACCTGCCCCGCGCTGCCGGAGATATCCAGCGCCACGTCCTTGCCGTCGCTGAACTGCAGGCGCTCGACATTGACCAGGGTGTCGTGGCCCAGGGCGCCCGTGTTGTCGACCACCGAGTAGCCAAGGGCCTGCTTGCTGATGGTGAAGTTGGCACGCGGACCGTTGTAGATCACGGTATCCATGCCGGCGCCGCCATCGATGCCATTGTTGGCGGCGGTCGATGTGAACGTATTGTTGCCGGCGTCGCCCGTCATGTTGAGCGGGCTGTTGATGGTGAAGTTCATCCGCGCCGGCGCGCTGGTGGCATTGTCGGCAGCGTCCAGCGACACCACGCTGACGCTGTAGCTCCCGTTCGGCAACACGGTCGGCCCGATATGCCAGGTGCCGTCGGCGCCGACCACGGTCTGGCCAAGCTCGGTGGCATTGTTGACGTTGACAAGGTCGATGATGGTGCCGATCTCGCCCGTACCGCTGTAGCCCACCTCGTTGCTGCCGGGGGCCATGGTCAGCGTGCCGGTCGGCAGGGTTGGCGCGATGGCGTCCACATTGAAAGTGACTGTGGGGCTATGGACCGAAACATTGCCTGCCGCGTCGGTTGCCGTCGCGTACATGGCGTAGTTCAGGCCATTCTTGAGGGGGGAGGTGGGAATGCTCCACACGCCCGTGCTGTCCACCACCGCGGAGCCGACCACGTCGGCGCCGATGTACAGCTTGAGCGTCGAGCCCGCCTCAGCGGTGCCGGTCACCAAGGGAGTCGACCCCGGCACATAGCCGTTGGCATTCTTCGTCACGCTGATGCTGGGCGCAAGCGGGGCGACGGTATCGACACTGAACTTGACCGTGACGCTATTCGCGGACACATTGCCGGCGGCGTCGGTGGCGGTTGCGAACAGCGCGTAGTTACCGTCCGCCAAAAGCGGGGTGGTGATGCTCCAGGTGCTGGTGGCGTCCACGACGGTGGTGCCGATCACGCTGCTGCCGGCATACAGCTTGACTGTCGAGCCAGCCTCGGCCACGCCGGTGATGACCGGCGCCGGGCCGGCCACGTAGCCACTGCTGTTGACCGGTACGATGAAGGCGGGCGGGTCGGGCGGCGTGGTGTCTACCGCCAGCTGGGCCGGGACGGTGCCGTCGCGGAAGGTGAGAAACTGTATGTTAGTCAAGATATCGCTCCCATTCAGGCTTCCTCCGGTCACCTGCATCGAACCGTCGGGAAGATTGCTGATCGTGTAGCTGCTGCGCGGACCACTGAACGTGACCACGTTGGTGCCGCCGGCGCCATCGAAGCGCGCGTTGCCCGCATTGCCGTCGAAGGTGTCGTCGCCATTGGTGCCGGTGACATAGCGGGCGCCAGTGACGGAGTTGATGCCGTACACGCCGCCCAGGCCATCGGCGCCGTACAGCCAGTTGAGCGCGGCAATGTCGTACTGGCTGTAATCCTGGTGCGCTCCGCCGGCATACTGGTAGGACATCAGCGTGTTGAGCGTGTTGTCCTGGGTGGCCGGCAGGGTGATGCTGCCGTCGAATGGATGCTTCAGGCCCAGCGCGTGGCCCAGTTCATGCAACAGGGTCTCGAAACCGTAGCCGCCGGGCGCCAGGTTGCTGTTCTGCCCGTACCACTCGTTGTTGTCCAGGTAAATCCAGGCATTGGCCGTGTAGCTGGTGACCTGGTTGGTCTGGACGTTGTAGCCGTAGCTGCTGCTCCAGCTGCACAGGCCGGTAACCGAGCTGCCGGGCAAGTCCATATTGGCAAAGTGGAGCTGGGCCGAGGCGCCGTCGGTCGTCATCACAAAATTGATGCCGGTAATCTTTTGCAGTTTGGCGAGCGCCACCATCGTCCAGGTCTGCTGCGCCGGCGAGAACGCCAGCTGGCCGCTCTTGCCCGTCTCGGTGCCGGCGCTGACCGAGAAACTGTAGTACAGGGTGTTCGGCAAGGCGCTGGTGAGGTAGTTCCAGCTGGGGCCGGTGTCCAGCAGCGCGTCAATATAATTCAGCCCCGACAGGGGCACTTGGTTAAGATCCGATACGGTTGCCATTGCTTGTTCGATCGTCGCGATTACCGCATGAAATAGTTGTCAGAAAAACCTCACTCTGGGCAAGTATTTCGTACGGCTGAGCTTCGGTCAAATAAGAATTTCAATCGTGCGCAACAGTTCGCTTGCGCCTGGTGGGGGAATGAAAGGGGCAATGTGCGCGACCGCACAGACGGGTCCGGCGGGACGGTCCGGGTCAGGCTTTTGGCGTGCTCAGCAGGGCCTTGAGATTGGCCAGCCTTTCCTTCGGCGACAGTACTTCGGACTCTTTCGGCGCGGCGTCGCCGACGTCCAGCGCCATCTCCTTGATGAAGCGCGAGGGTTCGCAATTGACCAGTTCGCCGGCGCGCTTGCGCCGCTTGCACCAGGTCACGTGCAGGGTGCGCTGGGCGCGCGTGATGCCGACGTACATCAGTCGCCGCTCCTCCTGGATGCGCGCCGCGATCGATTCCACCGAGGCGTCGGGATCGCCCTTGTGCGGCAGGATGCCTTCCTCGCAACCGACCAGGTAGACGTGCGGATACTCCAGCCCCTTCGACGCGTGCAGGGTCGACATGCGCACCGCGTCCGGCTCCTCGTCCTGGCCTTCCAGCATCGACATCAGGGCCACCATCTGGGTCAGTTCCAGCAGATTCTTTTCCTCGCCGTCACGCTCGCGCCCGCCGCGGCCGCGGTCCTTCAGCCAGTTGGTGAATTCGAGCACGTTCTGCCAGCGCGCCTGGGCCGCGCGGTCGTCGAAGTTTTCGTAGAGGTAGTGCTCGTAGTTGATTTCTTTCATCATATCGTCAAGCACTTCGGCGGCATTGTCGCCGCTGCCCGCGGGGCCGGGCCGGCTGGCGCGGTCTTCCAGCACGGTGATGAAATGGCAGAATTCGCGCAGCGGCGTCAGCTGGCGCTCGGCCAGCTTCGCCTCGATGCCGCCCTTCAGCGCGGCCTCGAACAGCGAGCAGTTCCACTGGCCCGAAAACTCGCCCAGCTTCTCCAGCGTCTCCTTGCCGACCCCGCGCTTGGGCGTGGTGATGGCGCGGATGAAGGCCGGATCGTCGTCCTGGTTAGCGATCAGGCGCAGGTAGGCGATGACGTCCTTGATTTCGGCCTTGTCGAAGAAACTCTGGCCGCCGGACATGGTGTAGGGGATGCGTTCCTTGCGCAAGGCCTGCTCGATCACGCGCGCCTGGTGGTTGCCGCGATATAAGACGGCGTAGGCGGCCCAGTCGTTCTTGCGCTGGAAGCGTTCCGACGAAATCATGATCGCCACCTGGTCTGCTTCCTGCTCGTCGTTCTGCATCCCCAGCACCTTGATCGGCTCGCCCAGGCCGTGTTCCGACCACAGCGCTTTCTCGAACAGCTTGGGATTGTTGCCGATCACCGCGTTGGCGGCTTGCAAGATGCGCGTGGTGGAGCGGTAGTTCTGCTCCAGCTTGATGACGCGCAGGTCCGGGAAATCGGTCTGCAGGGTGCGCAGGTTCTCGACCGAGGCGCCGCGCCAGGCGTAGATGGCCTGGTCGTCGTCGCCGACGGCGGTGAACATCGGCTTCTTGCCCAGGCCCGTCACCAGCAGCTTGACCAGCTCGTACTGGCAGGTGTTGGTGTCCTGGTACTCGTCCATCAGGAGGTAGCGCAGGCGGCGCTGCCAGCGGTCGCGGATCGGCTCGTTGTTGCGGAACAGCTCCACCGGCAGGCGGATCAGGTCGTCGAAGTCGACCGCCTGGTAAGCCTGCAGGGTGGCGAGATAGCTGCGGTAGACGCGCGCGGCCAGCGCCTCGTCCTCGTCCTTCGCTTCGCGGATCGCCACCTCGGGGTCGACCAGGCCGTTCTTCCACAGCGAGATCGCGGTCTGGATGCGGCGGATCTCCTGCTTGTCGGTGGTCACCGCGAGGTCGGACACGACGGTGTAGCAGTCGTCGCTGTCCATGATCGAGAACTTGTCCTTCAGCCCCACCCCGGCCGCTTCCTGGCGCAGGATCTTCACGCCCAGCGAGTGGAAGGTCGATACCGTCAGCTGCTTGGCCTGCCTGGGCTGCTTGAGCAGCTTGCCGATGCGCTCCTGCATTTCCAGCGCGGCCTTGTTGGTGAAGGTCAGCGCGGCGATGGTGCGCGGGTCGTAGCCGCGGTCCTCGATCATGTACGCGATCTTCTGGGTGATCACGCGCGTCTTGCCCGAGCCGGCGCCGGCCAGCACCAGGCAGGGGCCGTCCAGGTAGAGCACGGCTTCGCTTTGCGGCCCGTTCAGGCCGAACTTCGATGCGTTGGACATGGGAAACGATGATGAGGCTGAGCCAGCCATTGTAGCGAAGCTTGCGGCCCAGCGCTAAGCTGGCCAGGATGGCAAGCCTGGCGGCTCAGCCGAGGAAGCGCTCGCGGTACTGCCCGAACAGCCGGTCGATGTGCGGCGCGCAGTTGGCCAGCTCGGCCCCGGCGGACGGCGATTGCCAGTCGTCCATCCAGCGCACCAGTTCCTTGCCGTCGATCAGCAGAGCGCCGAACACGGCGCCGTCGCGGCGGTAATCGACGGCGGCGCCCCACGCGAAGTCGCGGCGGTAACCCCTGCGGATATTGCCCAGGCCAAAGTCGATGACCACCTTATCGTTGAGCACCACAGCCGCGTGGCCGTCGACCTGGCCCGGCTTGGCCATGCCCGGCGCGCCCAGCTTGTACCGCGCCCCGGCGGTGGCGATCTCGACGTGACAGGAAATCACGCGCGCGTCGTAGCCATGCTCCAGCGCGATCCGGTGCACCAGCGACGCCATCATGAAGCAGACGGCGCCGAAATTGTGCAGGTAGAGCCAGCCCAGGTCGTACACGCGGTCGTACAGCAGCTGGGCGAAGGCGAGCAGCTCGGCATCGCTCGCCGCCAGCAGCAACTGCTTCTCGCGCAGATCGGAACGGACGATGAACAGGCGCTCGAACACGCGGCCATACGTGTCGAGCAATTCGAGGAAGGAGGCGGTCGGCCGCACGGCGCGGCAACCGTCGTGGGAAAGTTCGACAAGCCCGCGGTCGGCCATCCGGTCCAGGTGCTCGGCCACCTGCTGCGGCGCGTAAGGCAGGCCGGCGGCGAGATGGTCGAAGTCGAGCGGCCGCCCCGCCAGCGCATCGCTGCCGAGCTTGAGGAACAGGTCGTAGCCCAGCAGCGAATCGGTGAGCGGCACGTGGCCGACCACCCAATTGCGCACTTCGGTGATGCTGCGTAAAACCGGCACGACGCGTTGAGGCTGCATTTGGCGGACTGGTAATTGGAACGGAGTGAAGTGTCGCCGATACTTGCCCTAGAGCACTATGAGGGATTTGTTTCAAATTGTAAGGAGTTGTTTCACATTCGAGTGAAGGCGGGATGGGTTACCATTTGTTGCATGCGTCGCATTCTCGAGACTGTTTTATGAAATTTGAACACCTGATTGAAATTAATGACCCCCTCAACCCGCTGATCGACACGATCACGCGCGAGCAACTGTGGCGCGGCCTGGTCCTGCGCGCGGAAGACCCGAAACTGTTCATTCCGCACCTGGACGAATGCACGATCAGCGAGCGCGAGGCCGGCAGCTTCGCGCGCCGCCTGCGTTTCGGCGAGCTGGTGATCGACGACCGCGTACAGCTGTCGCCGATGCGCGAGGTGCGTTTCGACGTGCCGGCGCAGGGCGAGATCGCGCGATCGGTGATGACGATGGCGATCGAGGCGCCGGCCGAGGGCGTGCTGTACGTGCGCTTCTCATACGACGACGGCCATCCGGAGTCGGTGGACGACGTCAACCAAATGTATGAGGAGTTCAAGAAATCGGCCTACCAGGAAGCCGACATCGACACCGTACGCCTGCTGCGCGAGCTGGCGGCGCAAGGCAAGCTGGATGCCAGTTACCTGAACTGAACCAGGCCGCCGTTCCCGCTTTCGCGAGGACGGCGTTCTCTTCGATTCAGGTCCCCGGCTCCGAATCGGCCGGATCGGTGTCCCCCGCGCCCTTCGCCAGGCTGGCCGCGAGATCGCGCAGCGCCGTGCGCACGCCCTCCTCCACCACCGGGTGATAAAAGGGCATCTCCAGCATCTGCTCGACCGTCATGCGGTTCTGGCAGGCCCATGCCAACAGGTGCGCCAGGTGTTCGGCGCGCGGCGCGATCATCTCGGCGCCGAGAAAACGCCCGGTGCCGTATTCGCCGTACACGCGCAGCAGGCCGCGGTTCTGCAGCATCACGCGGCTGCGGCCCTGGTTCTCGAACGAGACCTTCCCGATCGCGAACTTGGGCTTGCCCGGCGCGCACAGCGTACGGTAGCCGGCGCCCAGCGTGGCGATGTTCGGCTCGGTGAATGCGATCGTCAGCGGCACGCGCCGCAGGCCGGGGCGCACGTCCGGATAGCGGCCCGCGTTGTCGCCCGCGATCTTGCCCTGGTCGGCCGCTTCCGGCAGCACCGGCCGGTCGTTGTCGGCGTCGCCGGCGATGAAGATGTGGCTGGTCCCGCACTGCATCGTCTGCGGATTGAATTGCGGGATGCCGTCCTCGCGCAGCGCCAGCCCGGTGTGCTCGATGCCGATATTGTCGACGTTGGGCTTGCGGCCGGTGGCGGCCAGCACGTAGTCGTAGCGCGCCGTCACTTCCTTGCCGAGCGCATTGCGCATCGTCAGCTCGGCCTGGCCGTTCACTTCTTTCGCGGACACCACGGTGAACTGGAAGCCGAGGTCGATTTCTTCGGCCAGCGCGCGCCCGGCCTCGCGCAGCACCTGCGGGTCGGACAGCTGCGCCACGCTGCCGCCGCGTGCGAACACCGACACGCGCACGCCAAGGCGCGCCAGCGCCTGTCCCAGCTCCAGCCCGATCACGCCGGTGCCCAGCACCGCGACCGACGAGGGCAGGTCGTCCCAATAGAACACGTCGTCGCTGGTGATGACACGCGCGCCCGCGCCGACCAGGTTGGGCAGGCGCTGCGGCGTCGAGCCGGTCGCGATCACCACGCGCCCGGCTTCGACCACGGTATGGTCGCCCACCTGCAGCGTGTGCGGCCCGGTGAAGCGCGCATGGCCGAGCAGCTTGTCCGATGCCGGGATGCGGTCGACGCCCTCGAGCACGAAGCCGACGAAGCGGTCGCGCTCGCGCTTGACGCGTTCCATCACGGCGCGGCCGTCGATGCGGGTGTCGCCGGGATGCACGCCGAAGCTGGGCGCGGACTTGAGCGCATGGGCCGCGTCGGCCGCCGCGATCAGCAGCTTGCTGGGCATGCAGCCGACCCGTGCGCAGGTGGTGCCGTAATGGGCGCCCTCGATCAGCACGGTGCGCGCGCCACGCGCCGCGGATGCGCGGTAGGCCGACAGGCCGGCGGTGCCGGCGCCGATCACGGCGACATCAACCTTCAGCTTTTCCATGTCTGGTCTCCCGTTTGCCCTTAGCCAAGATACCCCTTTTCAGGCCACCCCGCTCGCAGCTGTGCGAAGGCGGCGGCGCAGGCTCACCACCAGCGGCTCTTGTCGGCGTCGATCGGCACCACGAATCGTAACTCCCACTCCGGATCGATGCCGGCCGGTTTCGTAAACAGCGGCCCTGCATGGCCGATGGCCTGGGTCAATACCCGGCCCATCTTGTCGCGCGCCGGGATCGTCGCATCACGCGTGTCTTCCCTGAAAGAATTGGCCGCGGGCCGGTAGGTGATCTCGGCGCGGCCACTGATCTCCGTCTTCACGCCACCCAGCGGGTAGCGCGCATCGGCCAGGATGAATGCGATGCTGCCGACGACGAAGTTGCAGACCGCCAGCTCATGCGCCGGCCAGCGCTTCAGCTCTTCGACGAAGCGCTCGGGGTCGTCCATTTTCGGCAGCTTCCCCGTGCAGCCGTCCGCTTGCAGGCCGGCGCGCGCGGCCCACCACAGGGCCGCCGCCGTGTCCGGCCCGTGCTGCCTTGCGGCGAAGCCGGCGGCCAGCCGGTAAGCCCCTTCCTTGATGCCGGCGTCGCTGGCCCGCACGTAGAAGCCGACGGCCTTGTCCCAGTCCTTCGCGACACAGATGCCGATGTCGAACATGGTTCCGGCCATCATCGCCAGCTCGGGATTTTCCGCCTTCAGCCCGTCGTTGAGCCGCTCGACCGCGGCCGGACATTCGTTCGCGCGCAGGTGTCGCACCACGTCCCGCACGGCCTGCTCGCGATCCGTCCGCGCCTGCGTATCGCATGCCAGCGCGCCCAGCCCCAGCAGGAGGCCCGCGCGAGCCAGGGTTGCTCTCATCTCCGCTCCCATTCGATATTGTTTCTTGGAAGCATCGAGCTTAGCAAAAGGCGCGATCAGATGTCGAGAGGGTCGACCTCGAGCGACCAGCGCACGCGGGTCTTCACGGCGCGCAGCGCGGCCAGCCAGGCTTTCAGGAAGGCCTGCAGCGACGGGCGCGACGCCGATTCGACCAGCAGCTGGGCGCGGTCGACGTTGTGCACGCGCGTCATCGTCATCGGGATCGGATCGTTGATCGTGATCGACGCGTCGGCTTCCAGCAGGCCGCGCGCCGTGTCGAGGAAGGCGACCGCCTCGGCCAGCTCGCGCGCCTCGGCACGCAGCAAGGCCTGGTACATGAAGGGCGGCAGGAAGGCCTGCTTGCGCTCGGCCAGCAAGGAAGCGGCGAAGCTGTCGTAGTCGTGCCTGGCCACGGCCGCATACAAGGGATGGCTGGCGTAGCGCGTCTGCAGCAGCACTTCCGGCTCGCTGCCGCCGTCGGCGCGGCCGCCCCGGCCCGCGCGCCCCGCCACCTGCATCAGCTGCGCGAACAGGCGTTCGCTGGCGCGGTAGTCCTGCGAGAACAGCGCGGTGTCCGGATTGAGCACGCCGACCAGCGTCAGCTTCTTGAAGTCGTGGCCCTTGGCGACCATCTGGGTGCCGACGAGGATGTCGACCTCGCCGCGGTGCACGGTATCGAAGGCGGCCTGCGCGGCGCCCTTGCGGCGCGTGGAATCGGCGTCGATGCGCAGGATGCGCGCCTGCCGGAACATCGCCTGCAGGCCTTCCTCCACGCGCTGCGTGCCCCGTCCGAGCGGCTGCAAATCGACATTGCCGCAATCCGGGCAGGCGCGCGGGATGCGCAGCTCCAGGCTGCAGTGATGGCAGCGCAGGCGATGCTCCGGCTTGTGCAACACCATGGTGGCGCTGCAGCGGCGGCAGTTGCTGATCCAGCCGCAGGCTTCGCAGGTGATGACGGGCGCGTAGCCGCGCCGGTTCAGGAACAGCAGCGACTGTTCGCCGCGCTCCATACGCTGACGCAGCGCGGCCAGCAGCTGGCTAGACAGGCCATCCTTGGGCCGGTCGCGCTCCGCGTCCACCAGGCGCACGCGCGGCAGCACGGCATCCTTCACGGCGCGCTCGCGCAGCTCCAGCCTGCGGTAGCGGCCCGTCTGCGCGTGGTGCCAGCTTTCCAGCGAGGGCGTGGCCGAACCAAGCACGATGGGGATGGCGAGCTGGCGCGCGCGCCACACCGCAAGGTCGCGCGCCGAATAGCGCAGGCCTTCCTGCTGCTTGTACGAAGGGTCGTGTTCTTCGTCGATGACGATCAGCTTCAGGTTCGGCAGCGATGCCAGGATCGCCAGCCGCGTACCCAGCACGATGCGCGCGCGGCCCGCATGCCCGGCGAGCCAGCTGAACATGCGCTCGCCTTCGGACAGGCCGCTGTGCAGCGTCGCCACCAGGAGGCCCGGGAAGCGCGCGCGGATATTCCCTTCCAGCTGCGGCGTGAGGTTGATCTCGGGGACCATGACGAGGATCTGCGCATCCGGCTCGCGCGCCAGCACCTGGGCACAGGCCTGCAGGTAGACCTCGGTCTTGCCGCTGCCGGTGACGCCGTACAGCAGCATCGGCGCGAAACCCTGGGCGCTGCCGATGGCGTCGGCGGCCTGCTGCTGGGCCGGATTCAGCACCGGCATGCCTTCCGGCCCTGGATCGCTGGCCGCATCCATCCTGGACAGCTTCTTGAGCGCGCGGTCGAGCGGCACCGTGCTCGCCACGCGCAGGTTCTTGGGCAGGCCGGGCAGCGCCACCTCGCCCAGCGGCCGCTGGTAGTAGTCGGCGGCGAAGCCGGCCAGCGCCAGCCAGCGCTGCGGCAGCGGCGACAACTGACTGCGCACTGCGATGGCATCCTTCAGCTTGCCGGCCGGGACGTCGCTGTCCTGCTTGACCGCGACGATCAGGCCGACCGCCTCGCGCCGGCCGAAATCCACCAGCGCCAGCTGGCCGGGCTGCGGCTCCTCACCCGGCGCGCATGGCCAGCGGTAGTCGAACACGCTGTCGAGCGGGGTGTCGAGGGCGATTTGTAGGATGCAATGGGACAAACTGGACCTGGTTCGCTGACGTTGTGGAAAACTTTGTGGACAATGGAGGCTTGACCTTAGCCGAAGTTTACGTTAGCCCAAGAATCTCTTTGCATTGAAGCAAAAGCATTTTGAACTTTCCGTTTCTTTTCAATGGCTTAGCCTAACATCACCTCTTGCTAAGAAGCATACATATTTAGCTTCACGCATTGTGCATAACGGTGGGTAAATCTCCCGCGGCGCAGCACGAACCTCATCCACTACATGAGAAAACGATGTAAACCCCGGTTAACGAAGGACTTTTTCCGACTTTCAGCGCCATCCTGTTGATAACTTTGTGAACAATGGAAGCGAAACTTTGGGACCCGCTGAGCTCTTCGATGCGCCTGATTCCTACCGTAAAGCTTCCCACAAAAAAATCATAAATAAATCAAGTATTTAGATGCATCGTTGCCCGTGAGCAGATTTCCACAATCAAAACTCTTGCAATCGAGCAACGTGTGAACAAGTGTGATTTTGCTGCTGTGCAAATCTACTCAGGCAGCGCGCTGGGCGCGGCTGAAGGCATGCACGGCTTCCACCATCGCGCTGACCGATTCCGGCGGCGTGAACTGCGAGATGCCGTGGCCCAGGTTGAACACATGGCCATGGCCTGCGGACGGCGTGCCGTAGGCGGTGAGCGAGCGCTCGACCTCGGCACGAATCTGCCCGGGACTGGCGAACAGGATGGCCGGATCGAGGTTGCCCTGCAGCGCCACGCGGTCGCCCACCAGCGCGCGTGCGCGGCCCAGGTTGACGGTCCAGTCCAGGCCCAGCGCGTCGGCGCCGATATCGGCCATTTCGTCCAGCCACAGGCCACCGCCCTTGGTGAACACGATGGCGGGGATGCGCACGCCGTCCTTTTCGCGTTTCAGCTGGCTGACCACTTGACGCATATAGCGCAGCGAGAACTCCTGGTAGGCGCCGTCGGCCAGTGCACCGCCCCAGGAATCGAAGATCATGAGCGCCTGCGCGCCGGCGTCGACCTGGGCGTTCAGGTAAGCCGCCACCGCCTGCGCGTTGATGTCGAGGACGCGGTGCATCAAGTCCGGGCGCGCGTACAGCATCTTTTTGATGGTGTGGAATTCGCGCGAGCCGCCGCCTTCGACCATGTAGCAGGCCAGCGTCCACGGGCTGCCCGAGAAGCCGATCAGCGGCACGCGGCCATTCAGCTCGGTGCGGATCTGGGTGACGGCCTTGAACACGTAGTCCAGCGATTCCATGTCCGGCACGCGCAGCGCCGCCACTTCTTCCTCGGTGCGCACGGTGCGTTCGAACTTGGGACCCTCGCCGTCGGCGAAGTACAGGCCCAGGCCCATCGCGTCCGGCACCGTCAGGATATCGGAGAACAGGATCGACGCGTCCAGCGGGTAGCGGTCGATCGGCTGCAGCGTGACTTCGGTGGCGTAGTCCGGGTTCTTCGCCAGGCCCATGAACGATCCGGCCTGCTGGCGCGTGGCGCGGTATTCCGGCAGGTAGCGGCCGGCCTGGCGCATCAGCCACACCGGCGTGTACTCGGTCGGCTGGCGCAGCAGCGCGCGCAGGAAGGTGTCGTTCTTGAGCGGGGCGAATTGTGGCATGGCTGGCAATGGAAGGCGTCGGGAAACGGCTATTATCGCATCCTCCGGCCCCCACTTATAATGCAGTTCCAGCCAACCGATTTTCCGCTTCCCATGACTGCCTCCAACAGCAAACTGGCCGCTCCCTGCGGCACGTGGACCTCCCCGATTTCCGCTTCCGTGGTGGCGGCCGGCGCGTCGCCGCTGTCGCAGCCGATGCTGGACGGCGCGGACGTGCTCTGGCTGGCCGGCCGCGCCAGCGAAGCGGGCCGCAATACGCTGCTGCGCCAGCGCGGGGACACGGTAAGCGAGCTGACGCCGGCGCCGTTCAACGTGCGCAGCCGCGTGCATGAATACGGTGGCGGCGCCTGCGCGGCGGCGGGCGGCAGCGTGTGGTTCTCGCACTTCGCCGACAACCGGATCTACCGCATCGACGGCGACGGCACGCCGCGGCCGATGAGCGCCGGCGGCGACCTGCGCTATGCCGACTTCGTGCCGGATCCGGTGCGTGCGCGCCTGGTCGGCGTGCGCGAGGACCATTCGGCCGGCGGCCACTACCCGGTCAATACGATCTGCGCCATCGGCTTCAACGGCAGCGAAGCCGTGCTCATGGACGGCAACGACTTCTATGCGGCGCCGCGCCTGTCGCCGGACGGCCGCCAGCTGGCCTGGCTATGCTGGGACCATCCGCGCATGCCGTGGCAGGGCACCGAGCTGTGGCTGGCCGATGTGGCCGACGACGGCACGCTGCTGAACGGCCGCCTGGTGGCGGGCGGCGCCGACGAATCCATCGTCCAGCCGGAATGGTCGCCGGACGGCGTGCTGCACTTCGTGTCGGACCGCAGCGGCTGGTGGAACCTGTACCGCTTCGCCGACGGCGTGGTGGCGGCGCTGTGCCCGCGCGAAGCCGAATTCGGCGGCCCGCACTGGACCTTCGGCGGCTCGATGTACGGCTTCCGCTCGAGCACCGAGATCGTCTGCACCTACATCGAGGAAGGCGTCAGCAAGCTGGCGCGCCTGTCCACCGCAGACGGCACGCTGCAGCCGCTGGACACGCCTTACCAGGAGATCCGCGAGCTGCGCGTCTCCGGCGACACGGTGGCCCTGCTGGGCGGCGCGCCAACCATTGCGCTGGAACTGGCGCGCATCGACCTGGGCAGCGGCCTGCAGACGGTGCTGGCGCGTTCGATCGAACAGCTGCCCGATACCGGCTACCTGTCCGTCCCGCAAAGCATCCGCTACCCCAGCGCGGGCGGCCGACATGCTTACGCGTTCTACTACCCGCCCGCCAACGCGGACTACGCGCCGGTGGCGGGCGAGAAGCCGCCACTGATGGTGATCGGCCACGGCGGCCCGACCGGCATGGCCGCCAGCACGCTGAAGCTGGCCACGCAGTTCTGGACCAGCCGCGGCATCGCCGTGCTGGACGTGAACTACGGCGGCAGCACCGGCTTCGGCCGCGCCTACCGCGACGCGCTGGCCGGCCAGTGGGGCGTGGTCGACGTCGAGGACTGCGTGGCCGGAGCGCGCTGGCTGGCGGACCAGGGCCAGGTCGACCGCGAGCGCCTGCTGATCCGCGGCGGCAGCGCCGGCGGCCTGACGACGCTGTGCGCGCTGGCCTTGCACGACGTGTTCAAGGCGGGAGCCAGCTACTACGGCGTGTCCGACCTCGCGGGCCTGGACGCCGACTCGCACAAGTTCGAATCGCACTACAACGAATACCTGATCGCGCCGCAGCCGCAGGCCGCCGCGATCTACCGCGAACGTTCGCCGATCAACCACACCGACAAGCTGAAGCGCCCGATGATCTTCTTCCAGGGCCTGGACGACAAGGTGGTGCCGCCGCCGCAATCGGAAGTGATGGTGGACGCGCTGCGCACACGCGGCGTGCCGGTCGCGTACATCACGCTCGAAGGCGAGGGCCACGGCTTCCGCAAGGCCGACAGCATCGTGCGCACGCTGGAAGCGGAGCTGTATTTCTACCTGCGCGTGTTCGGCATCCCGATCCCGCAAGGGCTGGCGCCGGTCGAGATCGAGAACCTGCCCGCATGACGCTGCGCGAAGCATTCGAGGGCTGCAGCGCGCGCCAGAAGGACATCCTTGCCATTCTCGCGCTGCTGGGCGAGCCGATCGGCCGCAGCCGCCTGGCCACCTTCTTCACGATGATGGACGAGAAAGTGACCGGCGTGGCACTGGCCGACGACGTCGCACGGCTCCAGCAGCTCGGACTCGTGACGCAGGTGACAGGCCGCGGCGCGGTGATCGCGGCCGAGGTCTCATGGCCGGCGCTCGACCGCGTGCTGAAAGAGCGGCGGCTCAGCGAGTTCTGGGCGATGTACATGGAAGAGACGCCGCTGCGCATGGACTGGCAGGAACAGCCGGTGCTGCGCAGCTACCGCCAGGGCACGGCGCTGCTGCGCATCGCACTGCTGGCCGGCGAGGGACCGCGCACCGTCAACTCGCTGCTTGCCGCCTGCCTGCGCTGCCACGAAGCGGCCTACCTGCATCCGCTGGTCGAGATCTGTTCGCGGCCGTTCGAGCCGGGCATCATCGAGCGCATCAATCCGGTATTGCGCGACGACGTGCTGGCGGTGCTGGTCAGCCATGCGCAGCGCGATCCCGCCAACGCGCCTGCAATCCGTGCATTCGCGCTCGATCATGTGGCGCAGGGCGGCGCATCGATGGCGCTGCGCGCCGCGCTGGCCGAACACCTGTTCCTGTGTGGGCGGCTGGACGAAGCCGAGGGCCTGCTGCACGACCTGGACGATTCCGCCGCGCTGTTCTTCCGCGGCCTGCTCCTCCTGCTGCGCGACGAACTTGAACCCGCGCTGGACAGCTTCGACAAGGCGCTCAAGGCGCTGCGCCGCGAGACCGGCAAGCGCAAGGCCGTCTTCGAAGGCATTGGCGGCTACCTGTACGTGACGGGGCTCCTGCGCAGCAGCGATGCGAAACACCTGAAGGCGGCGGATGCCTACCTCGACATCGCCACCCGCGCCGTGCAGAACCACGACACGGCGGTGTACCAGCAGCTGTCGATGCTGCGCCATGTCCGCGGCGGCACGGCCGACCCGGAAGTGCTGGCCTCGCGCAACTGGGAAACCGCGCTGCAGCCGGTGATGTTCCGCGCCCTGCTGCACTACTGGCTCGGCGTGCCGCTGTCGGCCGAGCGCCGCGCGCAGCTCGAACAGCATATGGACACGGCGGCCGCCGCGGGCTTCGACTTCATCGCTTCGCAAATCGGTTCCGTGCTAGGTGCCGTCGGAGCGGTCGGGCGCGACAAGGAAGCGATCGCGCTGCGCCAGCGCCACCGCTTCAGCGACATGGCGCTGTGGTTCGAACGCGAACAGCCTTGGGAACGCCAGCTCAATGCCCTCATCAGCCTGCAGGCCGAAACGCCGGCAGCCGCCGCCGAAAAGGAATCGCGGCTGGTGTGGCTGGTGTCGTACGACGCCCACCTCGGCGTGCGCGACATCGAGCCGCGCGAACAGAAGCGCGACGCGCAAGGCAACTGGACGCGCGGCCGCGCCATCGGCCTGAAGCGGCTGGTGGAGGACGCCGCCAACATCGACTATCTCAGCACACAGGACCTGCAGGCCGCATCGGCCATCGGCGGCTACCGCCATTACGGCAGCGGCGTGCGCTACGAATTCGATCTCGACAAGGCGCTGGCCGCGCTGGTGGGACATCCGCTGCTGTTCCTGATGGATGCGCCGGGCACGCGCATCGAGCTGTTGCCGGGCGAACCTGAGCTGCTGGTGAAAGCCGGCCGCGGCACGGTGACCATCACGCTGCAGCCGCCGCTGCGCGATCAGCGCGGCGACGTGGTGGTCACGCGCGAGACGCCGAGCCGCCTGCGCGTGGTGCGCATCAAAGACGAGCACCGCCGCATCGCCGCCATCGTCGGCGATGGCCTCGAGGTGCCGCTGGAAGCCGAGCGCAAAGTGCTGGCCGCGATCGGCGCGGTGTCGTCGATAGTGACGGTGCAGTCGGACATCGGCAGCAGCGCCACCGACATCGAACAGGTGGCCGCCGACCAGCGCCTGCACGTTCACCTGCTGCCCTACCAGCAGGGCCTGCGCATGCAGGTGCTGGTGCGGCCGTTGCCGGATGCCGGACCCTATTACCGTCCCGGCGAAGGCGCGGAAAGCGTGATCGCCGACGTGGCGGGCGTGCGCACCGAGGCTCGGCGCAAGCTGAACGCGGAGCGCGAAGCGGAACGCCAGCTGACAGCGGCCTGCAGCGCGCTGGAACACGCGGAATTCGAACACGGCGAATGGCTGCTGGCCGCGCCCATGCACTGCCTGGAACTGGTGGCGCAGCTGCAGGAACTGGACGCCGACAAGTGCGTGATCGCCTGGCCGGACGGGCAATCGTTCAAGGTGGTCAAGCGTGCGGACAGCAAATCGGTGCGCATCAACATCAAGCGCGACAAGGACTGGTTCGCGGCCGACGGCGAAGTGGCGGTCGACGAAAACAAGGTGCTGGACCTGCGCAGTCTTCTGGAACGGATGCGCGAAGGCGACGGCCGCTTCGTCGCGCTGGGCGAGAACGAATTCCTCGCGCTGTCGCACGAACTGCACCGGCGGCTGATGGATCTGGCGGCCTTCGGCGACCTGCACGGCGACGGCGTGCGCGTGCATGCGCTGGCCAGCTTCTCGCTGGAAGAGCTCGCGCGCGAAGCCGGCAGCGCCAAAACCGACAAGGCCTGGCGCGACCACCTCAAGCGCATGCACGCCAGCGAAGCCTTCGTGCCGGCGCTGCCCAACACCCTGCAGGCCGAATTGCGCGACTATCAGGTCGAAGGCTTCAACTGGCTGGCGCGCCTCGCGCACTGGGGCGTGGGAGCCTGCCTTGCGGACGATATGGGCCTGGGCAAAACGCTGCAGGCACTGGCCCTGATCCTGTCGCGCGCGCCTGATGGCCCAACGCTGGTGGTGGCGCCGACTTCGGTCTGCACCAACTGGATCGCGGAAGCGACCCGCTTCGCGCCGACTCTGAACGTGAAGCTGTTCGGCCAGGGCGAACGCGCAGCGATGCTGGAACAGGCCGGCCCCTTCGACGTCATCGTCGCCAGCTACGGCCTGCTGCAATTGGAAGCGCCGCTGTTCGCCAAGGTACGCTGGCACAGCATCGTGCTGGACGAGGCCCAGGCGATCAAGAACGCGCACACGCGCCGTTCGCAGGCGGTGATGGCGCTGCAGGGCGAGTTCCGCATGGTGGCCACCGGCACGCCTCTGGAAAATCATCTTGGGGAATTGTGGAACCTGTTCAGGTTCATCAACCCTGGCCTGCTGGGCAGCGCCGACCAGTTCCAGCTGCGCTTCGCCAGCCCCATCGAAAAAGCGCAGGACAAGCGTGCCGAGAGCGCCGCCCGTTCGCGCCTAAAGCGCCTGACCCAACCCTTCATCCTGCGCCGCACCAAGGCGCAGGTGTTGTCCGAGCTGCCGCCGCGCACCGAGATCGTGCTGCCGGTGCAGCTGTCGGAACAGGAAACGGCGCTGTACGAATCGCTGCGCCGCGAAGCGCTGGACAAGCTGGCATCGCTGGAAGCGCCGCAAAGCCAGAAGGCGATCGCGATCCTGGCCGAGATGATGAAGCTGCGCCGCGCCTGCTGCAATCCGGAGCTGGTGGCGCCGGGCCTGGGCATCGCGAGCAGCAAGCTGGCCGCGTTCGCGCACCTGCTCGAAGGCCTGCTCGAGAACCGCCACAAGGTGCTGGTGTTCAGCCAGTTCGTCGATCACCTGACCCTGATCCGCAAGCATCTCGACAATCAAGGCGTGGCCTACCAGTACCTCGACGGCGCGACGCCGATGCAGGAGCGCAAACGGCGCGTGGACGCCTTCCAGTCCGGCGCGGGCGACGTGTTCCTCATCAGCCTGAAGGCGGGCGGCGTCGGCATCAACCTGACCGCGGCCGACTACGTGATCCATATGGATCCGTGGTGGAACCCGGCGGTGGAAGACCAGGCATCGGACCGCGCGCACCGCATGGGCCAGCAGCGGCCCGTCACCATCTACCGCCTGGTGGCGCGCCACACGATCGAGGAAGGCATCGTCGAACTGCACCAGCACAAGCGCGAGCTGGCCGACAGCCTGCTCGAGGGCAGCGACGCGGCGGCACGCATGGCGCCGGAAGACATGCTGAACATGCTCAAGCAGGGACTGTCGGCATGAACACCGGCGCCGAAGTACTCGATTTCGTCAGGGCGCATGGCGTGGTGCTGGTGTCCGCGAGAGGGCCGGTACCGACGCTGGTCGATGCCATCGTGGGCGCGCCGGTCAAGGGCAGCTGGTGGGGCCATCCGGAGGGCAAACGCATTTTCAGGCTGCTGCAGGACCTGGCCGACCATGAGGACGTGCTCACCTGCCGCCTGGTCGACGCCAAGCTGACGCTGGTGCACCGCCGCTTGTGGCCGGCGCTGGCCGCGGCGGCGCCGCTGCTCGCGACTGCGCATCTTGCGCGGGTCACGCAGGAACATACTCCGTCCGGACGCCATGTGAACCGCGAGACGCCCTTCCCCGACTGGCTTCCGGAAGATTCCGCACAGGCGGCGCGCGCGCTCGACCCACAGGCCGCGCTGGCGCTCCTCCTGCCGAATTTTGTTACAAAGCCGGGCAAGCCAAAGCCCGGCGATTGATGCTACTCTGGCGAGCCGTTGCACGACGGCTCCCCTCGACCTCGATATTTACAGGGCCGAATCGAATGATGAAATCGAAAATCGCGCTGGCCGTCATACTGGCCAGCGTGGCGCTGGCTCCCGCGGGCGCCAAGTCCAAACCGACCAAGGCCAAGAGCAGCAAGGTCGCCAAGGGACACGCGGCATCCAAGTCCACGCATGCGAAAGCCGCGCCGGTACAGGCCAAGCCAAAGGTCGTGTCAGCGCCGGCCGCCGACCGCTGGCAGGACCGCGTGTTCGACAACCAGGCGATGCAATTCCTGACCGCGCTGTGGCGCATCGATCCGGACGCCGCGATCGGCGTCGGCAAGTTCGACACCGCCGCGCGCATGGACATCCCGGACCGCGAGACGCGGGCCAAGCGCCTCGCTTTCACCGACGAATGGCTGGGCAAGCTGCGCGCGGTGAACGCGTCGCGCCTGTCTGCCAAGCAGCGCACCGACCTCGCCCTCCTCATCAACAAGCTGGAGAACGACCGCTTCGACCTGACCACGCTGCGCGAATTCGAATGGAACCCGGCGCAGTACAACATCGCCGAATCGCTGGACCTGATCCTGACCACCGACTACGCGGCCAAGCCGCAGCGCCTGCGCACCATCCTCAAGCGACTGGCGCGGGTGCCCGACTACTACAAGGCCGCGCAGGCTTCGCTGGTCAGCCCGACGCATGAACACACGATGCTGGCGTTGGCGCAGGCACCGGGCACGCTGGTGGTGCTGGCTGATCTCGGCGAGGCCGCACAGAAGGAAGCAAACCTGACGCCGCAGGAAAAAGCGATCTTCGCCGTGCGCGTGTCAAACGCCGGCAGCGCGGTACTGGCTTGGGTGCAGTACCTGGCGGACCTCGACAAGTCGCCGGAACAGGCGCAGCACGCGCGTTCCTTCAGGCTGGGCAAGGCCTTGTACGACCAGAAATTCGCGCTCGAGATCCAGTCTACCAGCACTGCCGAGCAGACCTATCAGAAAGCGCTTGCCGCACGCGACCAGCTGATGGCGCGCATGGACGGGCTGTCGGACCAGCTGTGGGACAAGACCATGGGCAGCACGCCCAAGCCCGCGGACCGCTACAAGAAGATCGGCATGGTGATCGACAAACTGTCGGAGCACCACACCACCAAGGAAAACTTCTTCCCCGAGATCAAACGACAGATCCCGATGCTGCAGCAGTGGGTGACCTCGCACAAGCTGCTCGACCTCGATCCGAACAAGCCCCTGGAAGTGCGCGAGACGCCGATCTACAAGCGCGGCGTTGCCGGCGCCAGCATCGATGCGCCGGGACCTTATCGTCCGCGCGACAAGACCTGGTTCAACGTGACGCCGATGGACGGCCTGTCGAACGCCCAGGCCGAGAGCAGCCTGCGCGAGTACAACGACTGGATGCTGCAGATCCTCACGATCCACGAGGCGATCCCGGGCCATTACGCGCAGCTGGTGTACGCGAACCGCTCGCCGTCATTGGTCAAATCGCTGTTCGGGAATGGCGCGATGGTCGAAGGCTGGGCGGTGTACGGCGAGCGCATGATGCTCGACGCCGGCTACGGCGACAACGCGCCCGAGATGTGGCTGATGTGGTGCAAGTGGAACCTGCGCAGCGTGACCAACACCATCCTCGACTACAGCGTGCATGTGCTGGGAATAACGCACGACCAGGCCATCGACCTGCTGGTGCGCCAGGCCTTCCAGACGCCGCAGGAAGCCGAGGAAAAGTGGCGCCGCGTGCAGCTGTCGTCGGTGCAGCTGACCAGCTACTTCAGCGGCTACAACGACATCATGGAGCTGCGCGAGAAGCGCAAGCAGGAGCTGGGTGACCGCTTCGACCTGAAGAAGTTCAACGAGCAGTTCCTGAGCTATGGGAATGCGCCGGTAAAGGTGATTTCGGAACTGATGCAGCAACAATAGTCGCTGCTCAGATTACTCCCCTCGCAGGGGCGACGGGGAGTAATGGCGCAATCCGCTATCCGTGCGTTGCTGTAGCAATGCTCGCGATCAGCGTACACCCGCATGCTGCGCGGTGACCATGCAAGGCGACCATGCGTCCGCCAATGAGGTAATTCGGCGCGCCCTCCACAATCGCATTCACGCCATGTCCCAGCATTGGGCAGGCGACGGTGTCTCCCATGCGGGCTATGCCGATGCCGTCAATAGTGTGAGTAATCGAGGCGGTAATAACGGAGCCGCCGTGCGATGTGAAATCTCCCAGACGAACTACCGGCAATGCCATTTTTAATTCTTCCTTGCTTGACTAACGCGTTCCGTGCGACGCCAAGTAATTCATTGCTCGCAATTTTACCTCTACATTCTCGTTGCATAACTCATCTTTTATACGGTTGCGCTCTCTTTGCTCAACTTCAGTAACACCAGGAACTCCGAGAGCATCCAATAATGCGAGCGCTGCCCTAGTAACCGCGCTGGAATTGGTCTCAGTCAGAATGACTCGTCTAAAAAAATCAAGCGCTTGCGTAGTAACAGGCGTGTTGCTAACTGCAGTTACAACTAGTGCCCTCAATCGTTCAACGTAGCCTGGATAATCTTCGATCATATGGCTCTGATACGACAGGTCGCTGGAATGTCTTATTAACTCCTTCTGCAGCATATAAATATGAGCGTAGCTATCCCCACGCCGTTTCGCTTCGTATTCCTTCACGACGTTGAATGCTTTCTTTGGATCAACAACAAATAGCCACTCAACAGAAAATGGAAGCTCGCTTACCAATAGTTCGAACACCTCATCCTTTTCATAAGGGGCAAGTCCTTCGAACGCGTCTCGACTGTAACCATCCGCTTTTTCACTGCCAGTCATTTTGTATTGCCGCATGAATTCGTCGTAGGCCGCTGTCATATCATTTATCTCCAAATAGCTCTTTAGTCACGGTACTTTTGGTCTCGACTTTCATAGTTTCGAGTACGTTACCCGCACGGTCCAAGCTGAAAACATTTATCGAAGTGACTTTTCCTGTCTCCATGATGGTCGGCCACTCGTACTCCCGCCAAATAGTGCCTCCACCTGGAAATTTTTTAAAGTCTTGAATAACGTCGATCACTCCAGTTGCGTCGCTTGAGTAGTTGGCAGAGACCCTACCCCAGAGATCCCAGCCGTGTGGCTCCATATCACCTTCGATCCAAGTGAACGTGTTATTCAGGTCGGTCCAGTCATCGATAACCTTGCCTCCTGGGGTTTGCTCTAGGATGGTTTTTCCCTTGCTTTTTGCAATCTCTGCGGCAAAATTTTTGCTGCCGGACCAGAACATTTTTTCTTTGTCGGAGCTGACATCAAGTCTTGCAA
>JAEWEK010000083.1 GCA_023389425.1 Pseudomonadota bacterium
TTTCATGCGCAGCCCATCCAAGCCGGGCGCCATCGCGCCGATCAGCGCCAGCGCGTCATGGCTGTTGGCGTGGCAGATGGCGACCCCCAGCGCGTCGGCGGCATCGGTGCCGGGCAAGCCCGGCAGCTGCAGCAGGCGCGAGACCATGTCCTGCACCTGCGGCTTGGCGGCCTTGCCGGTGCCGACCACGGATTGCTTGATCTGGGTCGGCGAATATTCCGCCACGTCGAGGTCGGCGCCGACCAGCGCGGTGATCGCCGCGCCGCGCGCCTGGCCCAGCAGCAGGGTCGAGTGCGGGTTGACGTTGACGAACACTTTCTCGATGGCGGCGCAGTGCGGCTTGTAGGTGGAAACGATCTCGGACACGCCCGTCAGGATCACCTTCAGGCGTGGCGGCAAGGCGCTGTCCTGACCGGTCTTGATGGTGCCGGAGGCGATGTAGCGCAGCTTGCTGCCCTGCTTTTCGATGACGCCGAAGCCGGTGGTGCGCAGGCCGGGGTCGATGCCGAGAATAATCATGTGCGCATGTTATACCGGCAAGCAAGTTTCGTGGGGAAATACTGTGTAAAAACACAGGTTTTTGTCGGGGCGTCGCGTCGACGCAAGCAAAATGGGGTTCCCGCCTGCGCGGGAACGACGGCAGTGAGGACGTCGTTCCCGCGAATGCGGGAACCCCATTTGCATGTCGCTCGATCAGTGACGGAAGTGGCGCGTCCCGGTGTACAGCATGACGACGCCGCGCTCGTCCGCCGCATCGATCACTTCCTGGTCGCGCATCGACCCGCCCGGCTGGATCACGCAGGTCGCGCCGGCGTCCACCACCACGTCGAGGCCGTCGCGGAAGGGGAAGAAGGCATCCGACGCCACCGCCGAACCGGCCAGCGACAGGCCGGCGTTCTGCGCCTTGATCGAGGCGATGCGGGCAGAATCCACGCGGCTCATCTGGCCGGCGCCCACGCCCAGGGTCATGCCGTTACCGCAGAACACGATGGCATTCGACTTGACGAACTTGGCCACGCGCCAGGCGAACATCAGGTCCTGCATCTGCTGCGGGCTCGGCTGCAGCTTGGTGACCACGCGCAGCTCGCCCATGCCGACGTTCTTCACGTCCGGCGACTGCACCAGCAGGCCGCCGCCCACGCGCTTCAGGTCGAAGGCGTTGTGGGCATGGCCCAGCGCGATCTGCAGCACGCGCACGTTTTGCTTGGCCGACATGATCTGCAGTGCTTCCGCCGTGAACGAGGGCGCGATCAGCACTTCGACGAACAGCTTGGACACGGCTTCCGCCGCGCGGCCGTCCACTTCCACATTGAAGGCGATGATGCCGCCGAAGGCCGAGGTCGGGTCGGTCTTCAGGGCACGCGAATAGGCGTCCAGCGCATCGGCGCCGATCGCCACGCCGCAGGGATTGGCGTGCTTGATGATGACGCAGCCGGCCGGCTGCTGGAAGCCGCCAAGCGACTTCACGCATTCCCACGCGGCGTCCGCATCGGCGATGTTGTTGTAGGACAGTTCCTTGCCCTGCAGCTGCTGGTAGTTGGCCAAGGCGCCCTCGGCCGGCGCCAGGTCGCGGTAGAAGGCGGCGCTCTGGTGCGGGTTCTCGCCGTAGCGCATGTCCTGCACCTTCTCGAAGGCCATGTTGAGGGTCTGCGGATAGGCGGCGCGGGTGGCGTGGGCCTTGTCCGGGCCGAGGCTGGTCAGGTAGTTGGTGATGGCTGAATCGTATTGCGCGGTGTGCGCGAACACTTTCTTGGCCAGCATGAACTTGGTATCGTAGCTGACGTCGCCGGCCACCGCGCCGGTGCCCTTCATCTCCGCCAGCACCAGGCCGTAGTCGGCCGGATCGCACACCACCACCACGTCGCGGTGGTTCTTGGCGGCGGAGCGCAGCATGGTCGGGCCGCCGATGTCGATGTTCTCGATCGCATCTTCCAGCGAGCACTGTTCCTTGGCGACGGTCTGCTGGAAAGGGTAGAGGTTGACAACCACCATGTCGATGGTCGGCATCGCGTGCTCGGACAGCTTGTCCATGTGCTCGGGCAGGTCGCGGCGCGCGAGGATGCCGCCGTGGACCTTCGGGTGCAGCGTCTTCACGCGACCGTCCAGCATTTCAGGGAAACCGGTGTAGTCGGCGACCTCGGTCACCTGCACGCCGTTATCCTGCAGCAGTTTGGCGGTGCCGCCGGTGGACAGGATGTTGACGCCGAGCGCGGACAAGGCGCGGGCGAAATCGAGCACGCCGGTCTTGTCGGAGACGGAAATAAGGGCTTGTTTGATCATGGGGTGTGGCCTGGTTATGAAAATCTGCGATCGGGCTGGTGGCGCTGGCCGCGGCCGCGCCCGATCGCACGGCCACGTCGTGCCGGCGCTTACAGGAGGCCGTGCTCCTGCAGTTTCTTGCGCAAGGTATTGCGGTTGATGCCCAACATTTGCGCGGCATGCGACTGGTTGCCGTCGGCGCGGTGCATCACGACTTCGAGGATCGGGCGTTCGACGGTCATGACCATCATGTCGTAAATATTGGTCGGTTTCTGCTCGCCCAGGTCGTTGAAATAGTCCTCAAGGCTCTTCTGGACGACTTCCTGAATACTCTCTTTGCTCATGTCTGCTGCTTCATCCTGGTTGATTTTTCCCTCACGCCGCTTCTTTGGCAGCGTTGTCCCCTTGATGCTTTTTTCTTCTGTTTTTTATGCTGCCAATGCTTCGCCATCGAATTGCGCGGGCCGGTATTGTAACCGCTCGCCATATCGAATCTGCGATTTGAAAAATTCATCCACCGCCGCCAACTGATCGGCGGTCGATTCGAGCAGGTTCATGCGTTGGCGGAAGGCTTCGCCGCCCGGCAGATCGCGCACGTACCAGCCGATGTGCTTGCGCGCGGTACGCACGCCGACGTATTCGCCGTAGAACGCGTAATGCGCCTCGAGGTGGGCATGCATCAGTTCGCTCACTTCGGCCACCAGCGGCGCCGGCAGATGGGTGCCGGTGCGCAGGTAATGGTCGATCTCGCGGCAGATCCAGGGGCGGCCCTGGGCGGCGCGGCCGATCATCACGGCGTCGGCGCCGGTGACGTCGAGCACGTATTTCGCTTTTTCGGGAGTCGTGATATCGCCGTTGGCGACCACGGGAATATTCACCGCCGCCTTCACGGCCGCGATGGTGTCGTATTCGGCATCGCCCTTGTAGCCGTCGGCGCGGGTGCGGCCGTGCAGCGTCAGCATCTGGATGCCGGCGTTTTCGGCCAGCCGCGCGATGCGCAATGCGTTTTTATTCTCGCGGTTCCAGCCGGTGCGGAATTTGAGCGTGACCGGCACGTCGACCGCCGCCACCACCGCGTCGAGGATGCGCGCGACCAGGTCTTCATGCTGCAGCAGGGCCGAGCCGCACCAGTTATTGCAGACCTTTTTCACCGGACAGCCCATATTGATGTCGATGATCTGGGCGCCGCGGCCGACATTGAACCTGGCGCAATCGGCCAATTCCTCCGGCACCGCGCCGGCGATCTGCACGGCTTTCGGTTCCATTTCGCCGGCGTGGTCGGTGCGGCGCGCGCTTTTTTCGCTGGCCCACAGGCGCGGATTGGACGCGGCCATTTCCGACACCGCATAGCCGGCCCCGAGCTCCTTGCACAATTGGCGGAACGGGCGGTCCGTCACCCCGGCCATCGGAGCGACGAAAACGTTATTGCGGAGGGTGTAGGGGCCGATTTGCACAGCAGCGGGAAAGGTCGAGTCAGCGGGAACTCTCTATTTTAACCGAACCACTGCTCAATTTATTAGCACTATTTGTGAAGAATTGTGGCGGACGCGACAATGTGGCCGCGCGGCCTCAGGACAATTCGTCGAGCACGCCCTGGCGCAAATGCTCGACCTCGCCCCAGCTGCGCAAGGCGAGCACGCCGCCGTCGATGGTAAAACGGTTGACGCTGGCGTTGTGGATCTTGAAGTCGCGCGGCGATTCGAGCGGCAGGCCGCGCGCGCCGCGGTAGGCGCATTCGAGCACGCCGCCGTGGGCCACCAGCGCCAGCGTCTTGCCGGGATGGGCCGCGGCCCAGCGCTGCAGCGCTTCAGTCACGCGCCGGTTGAACTGGCGGAAGGTTTCGCCGCAGTTGGCCCCGGGCGGCAACACGGCGTCGACGTCGCGCGCCTGCCAGGCGGCGAACTGGAGCGGGAAGCGCTGGGCGATCTCGGTGTACAGCAAGCCTTCGAAGCCGCCGTAGCAGCGCTCGCGCAGGGCGGCATCGACCTGCACCGGCAGGCCGTGCATGCTGGCGACGGCCGCGGCAGTCTGGCGCGCGCGGCTCAGGTCGCTGGCGATGATCGCGTCGATGCGTTCGCCCGCCAGCGCGGCCGCCAGCAGCGCGGCCTGGCGTTCGCCTTCCGCGTTCAGCGCAATGTCGAGATGGCCCTGCAGGCGGCGTTCGGCGTTCCAGGCCGTTTCGCCGTGCCGGATCAGGAGGATGGTGGTGGTGCTCGCTGCGGACATGAGGTTCCTTGACGCCCGAACCCCTGGGCGCGCTTTTTTTATTTGTCGAGGGTGGCGGCGACGGCCGGGTTGAGCGAATAGACGCCGAATACCTGGGCCTCGTCGAGGATGTGGCCCATGATCGCCAGCCGCGCTTCCTGGCCGGTGAAACGGCCGTCGAGCGGCAGGCGCGGGATGTCGAGCGCATACAGCGTGAAGAAATAGCTGTGCACCCGTTCGTCGTTCCAAGGCGGACACGGACCGTCATAGCCGAAATACTCGCCCGCCATGTCGGGGTCGCCCGCGAACCAGCCGGTATAGTCGTTCACGCCCTGGCGCAGCTGGTGCTCGGTGCCGTTCTTGATCGTGAACGGGACCAGCGGGCCACTCTTGCCGTGCGGGGTGATCATGTCCGAGAACAAGCCTTCGGCGATGGACTTGAGGCTGACCGGGATATCGACCAGCGCCCAGTGATAGAAATCGACGCGCGGCAAGGTGGCCGGCACGGTGCGGCCTTCCTGGTTGACGTCGGTGCCGACGCTGGGCACGTCGGGGTCGTGGCACAACAGCACCAGCGATTGCGTGCCGGCCGGCACCTCGTCCCACGCGAGGTGGGGATTGCGGTTGCTGGACAGCCTGATGTGGCTGGCCGGGTCCGTGACCGCGAACGCGCACTGCGGCGGGATCAGCCCGCCCTCGCCAAAGGTATCGCTCCAGATCTTCATCGCTCTCTCCCCTCGCCTATGTCATTGACCGTGGCGCGGTGCCCCAGGTTTCAACGTGATGCACCGACGGGATCAACCTGAAGCCAGAAAGTCACCGGTCCGTCATTGATCAGCGAAACTTTCATGTCAGCACCGAATCGGCCGGTTTCCACCTTGCCATGGGATGCCCGGGCGCGGCGCACGACATGATCGAACAGGCGCGCGCCGATGTCCGGGCTGGCCGCGGGGGAAAACGAGGGCCGGGTGCCGGAGCGGGTGTCGGCCGCCAGCGTGAACTGCGGCACCAGCAGCAACCCGCCCTGGATATCGGTGATGCTGCGATTCATCTTGCCGGCATCGTCGGCGAACACCCGGTAACCCAGCAGCTTCGTGAGCAAAGCGTCGGCTTCGCGCTCGGTGTCGCCCTTCTCGGCGCAGACCAGCACCATCAGCCCGGCCCCGATCGCGCCGACGGTGTCGCCGTCGACCACGACGCTGGCCGAGCTAACGCGTTGCAACAGCCCGATCATGCCGACAAGGTCACGCGGGCGAACTTGCGCTTGCCCACTTGCAGCACGAAGGTGGAGGCGTCCAGCTTGAGGCCCTTGTCGCTGACCACGGCGCCGTCGATGCGCACGCCGCCCTGGTCGATCATGCGGTTGGCTTCCGAGGTCGAGGCGCACAGCCCGGCCTGCTTGAGCAGCACGCCGATGCCCAGCGGCGCGCCGGACACCGTCATTTCCGGCACGTCGTCCGGGATACCGCCCTTGGAGCGGTTCACGAAGTCGGCCAGCGCGTCGTCCGCCGCCTGGGCCGAGTGGAAGCGGGTCACGATTTCCTTGGCCAGCGCCACCTTGGCGTCGCGCGGGTTCATGCCGCCATCGACGTCGGCCTTGAGCTGGGCGATGTCGGCGATCGAGCGGAAGGACAGCAGCTCGTAGTAGCGCCACATCATCACGTCCGAGATGCTCATCAGCTTGCCGAACATGGTATTGCCCGGCTCGGTAATGCCGATGTAGTTGTTCTTGGACTTGGACATCTTCTCGACGCCGTCCAGGCCTTCCAGCAGCGGCATGGTCAGGATGCACTGCGGTTCCTGGCCGTAATCTTTCTGCAGTTCACGACCAACCAGCAGATTAAATTTCTGGTCCGTTCCACCCAGCTCAAGGTCCGATTCCAGGGCGACCGAATCATAGCCTTGCATCAGCGGATAAAGGAACTCATGCACACTGATCGGAGTCCCAGACTTGAAGCGCTTGGTGAAGTCGTCGCGCTCCATCATGCGGGCCACCGTGTAACGCGAGGCCAGCTGGATCATGCCGCGCGCGCCCAGCGGGTCGCTCCACTCCGAGTTGTAGCGGATCTCGGTGCGCTCGGCGTCGAGCACCAGCGAGGCCTGGCGGAAGTAGGTCATCGCATTGGTTTCGATCTGCTCGCGCGTCAGCGGCGGGCGGGTCACATTGCGGCCGGACGGGTCGCCGATCATCGACGTGAAGTCGCCGATCAGGAAAATCACCTGGTGGCCCAGGTCTTGCAGCTGGCGCAGCTTGTTCAGCACCACGGTGTGGCCGAGGTGCAGGTCCGGCGCGGTCGGGTCCAGGCCCAGTTTCACGCGCAGCGGCTTGCCGTTTTTTTCCGAACGCGCCAGCTTCTGCGCGAATTCGCTTTCGATCAGCAGTTCGTCGACGCCGCGTTTGGTAATGGCCAGTGCTTCCTGAACCTCGTCAGTCAGTGGCAATGTTGCTTTTTCATTAGCAGAATTCACGGAATCGTTCATAAAAAACTTGTAGGAAAAGGCCTATTTCGGTTGTAGGAGCTTGGAGTTTGGTATAATGCGCGATCCCGTCAATCTTGCCGCAGATAAAGATTAGGCAACAAGAAGAACAAAAACAGCAGTGGTTCAGGGACGTTCAAGCGGCAAATTTTAACTGATTGCATGAACCCTATACAGAAAATCACCGAACGACTGGCCCGTACCAGCCGCAAGACCCGCGTTGTCGCCGCTGGCGCCGGCGTGCTTGCGCTGTGCGCATTCGGCGCCACCGCGGTCGCCCCGATCGCGCCGGATGCCGCCGACCTGCCCGTCAAGTCGGTCACCGAGCAGCTGGCCTTGCCGAACCTGCAGGAGCAGATCTCCGCGCTGCAGAACGACTCCCAGCAATTCATCCACGAAGAACGCATCCGCCGCGGCGATTCGCTCGGCTCCGTGTTCACGCGCCTGGGCATCGATGACGCGCAAGCACAGAACTTCGTCCGCGCCGACAAGGTCGCCAAGCGCATCCTGACCCTCAAGCCGGGCAAGCGCATCCAGGCCGAGACCGACGAGAACGGCCTGTTGCTGTCGCTGCACGCCACCATCGACGGCAAGGATGCGCCGTCGATGGTCACCGTGACGCGCAAGGGCGACAAGTTCGAGGTGTCGGAAGGCGCCCCGCAACTGGAGCGCCGCATCGAGATGCGTTCGCGCGAAATCTCCAGCTCGCTGTACGCCGCGACCGACGCCGACACCGACGGCGGCCGCCTGCCGGATGGCATCGTCAACCAGATCATCGAGATGTTCTCGAATAACATCGACTTCCGCTCCGACCTGAAGCGTGGCGACCATTTCTCGGTCGTCTACGAAACCTTCTGGCAGGACGGCGAGCTGGTGCGCACCGGCCGCATCCTGGCCGGCGAGTTCGTCAACCGCGGCACCACCTACCAGTCGGTCTGGTACGAAGACCCGGTCAGCCACCAGGGCGGCTACTACAGCCTGGACGGCAAATCGCTCAAGCAGGGCTTCCTCAAGTCGCCGGTCGCCTACACCCGCGTGTCGTCGGGCTTCTCGATGCGCATGCACCCGGTGTTCGGCGTCTGGAAACAGCACACCGGCATCGACCTGGCGGCACCGACGGGCACCCCGATCCGCGCCGCCGGCGACGGCACCGTCGATTTCGTCGGCACCCAGAGCGGCTACGGCAACATCGTCGTGCTCAAGCACTGGGCCAACTACAGCACCGCCTACGGCCACATGAGCCGTTTCGTCTCCGGCCTGCGCCGCGGCGAGAAAGTGCGCCAGGGCGATGTCATCGGCTACGTCGGCTCCACCGGCTGGGCCACCGGCCCGCACCTGCACTACGAATTCCGCGTCGGCGGCGCCGCCAAGGATCCGAACGGCATGAAAGTCGTGGCGCAAGCCCCGCTGTCGAACGCCGAACTGTCGCGCTTCAAGATGGCGGCAGCCGACATGAGCCACCGCTTCTCGCTGCTGGCGCCGGCTGGCCAGGCGATGGCCGCACGCTGATAAGACAGACCCATCAAGGACGCCTCCCCTGCTTCGGCACGGGAGGCGTTTTTTATTTCGGCCATTGCGGTTAAGCTAGCGGGACTTGCAGCCGATCGAATATCCATGACCACCTCTTCCTCCCTCTACATCGGCCTGATGTCCGGTACCAGCCTCGATGGCGTGGACGGCGTACTGGCCGACTTTGGCGGCGGCGCGATCCGCACCATCGAAGCAGCCTTCGTCCCGTTCGCGCCGGAACTGCGCGAAGAACTGATGGCGCTGCAGGCCAGGAGCGACAACGAACTCGAGCGCGAGGCGATCGCCGCCAACCGGCTGGCATGCGCTTATGCACAGTGCATAGAGACATTGCGGCCGGCGGCCGGCGGCCCGATTGCCGCGGTGGCGGTGCACGGGCAGACCATCCGGCACCGGCCGGAGCTGGGCTTCACGCGCCAGACCAACAATCCCGCGCTGCTGGCTGAACTGAGCGGCATCGATGTGGTCGCGGACTTCCGCAGCCGCGATATCGCCGCCGGCGGCCAGGGCGCGCCGCTGGTGCCGGCCTTCCACCAGGCCGCCTTCGGCAAGCCGGGGTTGGCGCGGGTAGTGGTCAATATCGGCGGCATCGGCAATATCAGCGTGCTGCATGGCGACGGCAAGGTGACCGGCTTCGATACGGGCCCGGGCAATGTGTTGATGGATCTATGGATTGGAAGAAAGCAAGGCAAGGCCTATGATGCCGACGGCGCGTGGGCAGCCAGCGGGCAGGTCGACCAGGGCCTGCTGGACGTGCTGCTGGACGAGCCCTACTTCCGCCTGGCGGCACCGAAGAGCACGGGGCGCGACCTGTTCCATGCAGAATGGCTCGACGCACGGCTGGCGCGCTGCCCTGGCGTGGCGCCGCAGGACGTGCAGGCGACGCTGACGCGGCTGACGGCATTGACCATTGCGCGCGCGATCCGCGATGAAGGGGTGGATGCGAGCGCGGTCTACGTCTGCGGTGGCGGGGCGTACAACGGCACGCTGCTGGCCGCGCTGGCCGATGAGCTGGGCGGCAAGGTGCCGGTGGAATCGACGGCGGTGCTGGGGATTGCGCCGAACCGGGTGGAAGCGCTGGCCTTCGCCTGGCTGGGCTACCGCTTCATGCGGCGTGAGCCGGGCAATATGCCGGCGGTGACGGGGGCCAAGGGGCCGCGTATCCTGGGCGCGCTCTACCCGGCTTGACTCTCCTTCCGCGACGACGGCGCGAAAGCTGGCTATATAAATGCGTCATCCCCGCGCAGGCGGGGACCCATGCTGAGCATTCCGTTCCGCGGCGCGGACCTTGGATGCTGTCCATGGGTCCCCGCCTGCGCGGGGACGACGATTTGAAGCTGACTAATTAAGCCGAGAACGAGGACCCGCAACCGCAGGTCGACGATGCATTCGGGTTCTTGATCACGAACTGGGCGCCTTCGAGGTCGTCCTTGTAGTCGATCTCGGCGCCGACCAGGTACTGGTAGCTCATCGAGTCGATCAGCAGCTGGACGCCGTTCTTGACCATGGTGGTGTCGTCTTCGTTGACGATTTCGTCGAAGGTGAAGCCGTACTGGAAGCCCGAGCAGCCGCCGCCCTGCACGAACACGCGCAGTTTCAGGTCAGGATTGCCTTCCTCTTCGATCAGCTGCGCAACCTTTTGCGCGGCGCTGTCGGTGAAGACGATGGGCATCGGGATGGTGTTGTCTTGGACGTCGGCGACTGCGGTCATGTGTTACTCCTGGTGATTTTGCGGTTGCATCCATTATAGTCGGTCGGGGCGACTCATGCTTCGGTCACCTCCTCGCCCACGGCCAGATGGAACACCGGATCCCCAACCTGCTGGTGGGTAAGTTTCCCTGTGACAAGGGCGCCGCCGTGCATTTCGAGCAGCTTGTAATGGACATCCCCATGTATGCGGCCTTTTGGCTGCAATTCAAGTAGCTCGGAAGAAAAAACTGAACCGGCGATATAGCCGTTGACCACCAGGTTGGCGCAGCGCACCTCGCCCTCGATCCGGGCGTGCTCGGAAACGATCAGCACGCTGTCGGCGCCCTCGCCCGCCACCACATTGCCGTGCACCTCGCCATCGATGCGCAGGCCGCCGGTGAACATCAGGTCGCCTTCGATGCGGGAGGAAATGCCGACCAGGCTGTCTATTTCGCTTTTCGCATTACGACCGAACATATGGCACCCCGGGAAGTAGATGAAGGACGCACCGCCGACTTGCAAATTCGACCAGCGCATCGGTCAATTTACTTCGCTCAACAGCAGCCGCTTTGATCTAGATCGTGTCCGGCGGCGAGATGCCGCGCCGCCGGCGGGGTCCAACGTTTAAGGCAGCAGGGCGATCTGTTGCAATCCGGTCTCTTCCGGCAGGCCGAACATCAGGTTCATGCACTGGACGGCCTGGCCGGAGGCGCCCTTGACCAGGTTGTCCTGCACCACCAGCACGACCACGGTGTCGCCGTTCTCCGGGCGGTGCAGCGCGATGCGCAGCATGTTCGAGCCGCGGGTCGAGCGGGTTTCCGGCAGCGAGCCGAAAGGCATCACGTCGACGAACTGCGAATCCTTGTACTGCTCTTCGAACAGGGCTTGCAGGGCGGCGTTGTCGATGTCCTTCGTCAGCTTGGCGTACAGGGTGGTGAACATGCCACGGATCATCGGCACCAGGTGCGGCGTGAAGATCAGGCCGACTTTCTGGTCGGTGTAGCGCTGCAGCTGGGCCGAGGTTTCCGGGGTGTGGCGGTGGCCGGCCACGCCGTAGGCCTTGAAGTTGTCGCTGGCTTCCGAGAACAGCGTGCCGATCTCGGCCTTGCGGCCGGCGCCGGACACGCCCGACTTGGCATCGGCGATCAGGTTGCCCGCGTCGATCACGCCGGCCTTCAGCAGCGGGTACAGGCCCAGCTGCATGGTGGTCGGGTAGCAGCCCGGATTGGCGATCACGCGCGCGTTCCTGATCTGCTCGCGGTTGAGCTCGACGAGGCCATAGACGGCTTCTTCCAGCAGTTCCGGCGCGGTGTGGGGAATCTTGTACCACTTCTCGAAGGTGGCCTGGTCCTTGAGGCGGAAGTCGGCGGCCAGGTCGATCACCTTGACGCCGGCCTTCAGCAGCTCGGGCGCCTGGGCCATGGCCACGCCGTGCGGGGTGGCGAAGAACACCACGTCGCATTGGGTGAGGTCGGCCTTGTCCGGGGCTGAGAATGCCAGGTTCACGCGCCCGCGCAGCGAGGGGAACATGTCGGCGACCGGCAGGCCGTCTTCCTTGCGCGAGGTGATGGCGGTCAGCTCCACCTGCGGATGCACGGCCAGCAGCCGCAGCAGCTCCACGCCCGTGTAACCGGTTCCGCCGACGATGCCAACTTTGATCATTGTGTGTTCCTTCGAGATGAATAGGAGGCCAACGTGGCCGAGGTCGCAATTTTAGCAGCGATAGAAATTGCTCGCCGCCGCCGCTGCCCTCCAATAGAGACAGCACGTCATTCCCGCGCAGGCGGAATCCCATTTCTCATGCGCGGCCACAAGCACAGGCATGCTCGCGCATGGTGCAAAATGGGGTTCCCGCCTTCGCGGGAACGACGACGAGATAAAAAAAGCCGCCGGCTTTGCAGCGGGCGGCTCCTTCGATTGCAGCGTATCCGCTGCAACAGCGATTAACGCTTCGAGAACTGCTTGGCGCGGCGTGCTTTGCGCAGGCCGACCTTCTTACGCTCGACTTCGCGGGCGTCGCGGGTGACGAAACCGGCACGTGCCAGGTCGCCCTTCAGGCCTGCGTCGTAGTCGATCAGCGCGCGGGTGATGCCGTGGCGCACTGCACCTGCCTGGCCGGACTCGCCGCCGCCGTGCACGTTGACCTTGATGTCGAAACGCTCGACGTTGCCGGTCAGTTCCAGCGGTTGACGGATGACCATCAGGCCGGTTTCGCGCGAGAAATACTCGGCGGCCGGTTTGCCGTTGACGATGATCTGGCCGGTGCCGGCCTTGATGAACACGCGAGCCACTGCACTCTTGCGACGGCCGGTGCCGTAATTGTAGTTACCGATCATGTCAGCTCCTTAGATCTCGAGTGCTTTGGGTTGCTGGGCGCTGTGCGGGTGCGTGCCTTCCGCATACACTTTCAGCTTCTTGAACATCGCGTAGCCGAGCGGGCCCTTGGGCAGCATGCCCTTGACAGCCTTCTCCAGCGCACGACCCGGAAAACGCTGTTGCATTTTCAGGAAGTTGGTTTCGTAGATACCGCCCGGGTAGCCCGAGTGACGGAAATACTTCTTGTCGTTGGCTTTGGTGCCGGTCACGCGCAGCTTGCCTGCGTTGACGACGACGATGAAGTCGCCCGTGTCGACGTGCGGAGTGAATTCCGGTTTGTGTTTGCCGCGCAGTCGGAGTGCCACTTCGCTGGCAACACGTCCGAGGACCAAGTCCGTCGCGTCAATCACGAACCAGTCGCGCTGGACTTCATGTCCTTTAGCGGAAAAAGTTTTCATGTTGACTTCCTAAATAGGGATTAATTGCTCAAATTGCCTTGGTGGTTCCGCACCGCATGCGAGCGGACTCGACCTTATTGTCTTTTCCTGAGCAAACGGAAAGCCTACGATCATAGCCCAGTTACGGTCTCCGCGTCAACCCGGCCTTGCCCAGGCGCGCACCGTCCGCAACACCATTGTTCAATCCCGCTTAAATTGCGATTAGGCAACTCGATTTACAGTAGGAAAGTTAATTGACCAGTCGGATCATGACAAATTACTATGATCGAAATTCCCCATCAGGAGTGCATGTGAGAAAAAATCTGTTCGTGGCGGCCCTGCTCGGGATGGGGCTGTGGGGCCCCGCCGGCGCCGCGCCCAAGGGCAGCAGCTGCCACCTGGCCGGCGCCGAAGAAGCGTTGCGCTGCGTGACCGTCCCGGTTGCGCTCGACTATGCCACCCCCCAGTCCGGCAGCATCAAGCTGCATGTGACGGTCGCGCCCTCTTTCCGCGAGGCCGCCAGGCCCGACCCCCTGTTCGTGCTGGCCGGCGGCCCCGGCCAGGCCGGCAGCGAAGTGATCCAGCTGCTGTCCACCGCCTTCAAGCGCGCCCGCGCCACCCGCGACATCGTGTTCATCGACCAGCGCGGCACCGGCCTGTCGGGCAAGCTCGATTGCGACGACAAGGCCGCCACCGAGGATACGCTGACCGACGCCCAGCAGGACGACGAGGTGCGCGGCTGCATCGCGCGCTCGAAGGCCTCGTTCAAGGACTACACCACGGCCAATGCCGCGCGCGACATCGACCAGGTGCGGCTCGCCCTGGGCTACGGCCAGGTCAACCTGTGGGGCGGCTCCTACGGCACCCGGCTGGCCCAGGCCTATGCGCGGGCGTTCCCGAACCAGGTCCGTTCGCTGGTGCTGGACGGCGTGGCCGCGCCGGACCAGGTGATCCCGGCCGGCGGCCGCGACAGCCAGGCCACGCTCGACAAGCTGTTCGAACAGTGCGCGCTCGATGCCGGCTGCCGCAAGGCCTTCCCGAACCTGCGCGCCGAGTTCATGGCGCTGGCCAGGAAGGTCGAGGGCGGCGTCAAGGTCACGATGGCCGACCCGCGCACCGCGGCCCCGGTGACGGTGAACATGACCAGCAGCCGCTATCTCGGCACCATCCACGCGATGCTGTATTCGCCGGCCGACGCGCGCCGCATCCCCTTCCTGGTGCACAGCGCCTATCTCGGCCGCTGGGAGCCCTTCGTCGCGCGCCGCAACCTGGTGTCCGATTTTTCGACCGAAGGCGGGGGCGCGATCCTGCTGCACCTGGCCGTGGTGTGCGCCGAGGACGTGCCGCGCCTGACGCCGGAGCTGCTGGCATCCGACGCCGCCTTCATCACCAGGCCCACCAT
>JAEWEK010000090.1 GCA_023389425.1 Pseudomonadota bacterium
GTGCAGTTCAACGGTACTGGACATGATCGAATCCTCCGGTCGGCATTGGGAGCGCACACCTTACCACGTGCGCGCCCCGGCAGGCGCATTCAGACGAAGGCCAGGTCGTGCTGGCGGATGGCGTCGTCCAGCCACTCGTCGGAATGGCCGAAACGGTAGCCCAGCGCCGTGGCGCGCGAGGTGTCGAGCGCCAGCGGAGCGGGGTAATCGAAGGGCGACAGGGCGCCCGCTTGTCCGGGGTGCTGCTTGAGCGCGCGCGGCTGGGCGTCCAGCAACTGCGCCGTCTTGTGATACAGGCCATGGGCCGACAGGGCGCCGTCGCAGGCCGCATTCACCGGGCCTTCGAAGGACTGGCCGCCCACCCAGGCCAGGAAGCGCGCTGCTTCCTGCGGCGCCAGCAGCGAGGTCGCGGCCTGCGCATTCGTGTAGCGCAGCGCCGCGCCGGCGCGGACCAGGTCCACGTAGTGCGCCAGCCGGCCCGTGAAATCGCCCTGGCCGCCGAGCACGTGCCCGAGGCGCGCGGTCACCAGGGGCAGCGTGCCGTCGCGGCACAGATAGGCTTCGGCCTGCAGCTTGCCGGGGACGTAGCTCTCGATCGCCCGCGCCGGATCGTGCCAGGCGTAGCCGGTATCGATGGGCTGCGCATGCACGTTCAGGTCATCCTCCTTGAACGGCGCATCCTGGCTGCCGAGCAGGCCGCGGTAGACGTCGATGGTCGAGGTGACGACGTAGCGATCGATCTTGCCGGCGAAAACGCGGGCGGCGATGGCGGCGTCCAGCGGGGAATAGCACATCTGGTCGAATACCAGGTCATAGCGCGCGCCGCGGAAGGCGGCGCGCAGCGCGGCCTCGTTCCTGCGGTCGACGCGAATGCGTTCGACGCGCGTGCCGAACGGGTCCGGCGCGTAGCCGCGGGTGGCGATCGTCACCTTGTGGCCAGCCATTGCCAGGCGCTGCACCAGCAATTTGCCGAAGAAGCGCGTTCCGCCAATCACCAAGATATTCTTGTTCATGTCATTCCCGTGACGAATCGAGTATATTTTCTGCTCAGGCGTCGTATTGATCAAACGAGAAAAACTGAGGTCAATGAATAAGAAAAACTTATGCATGGGGTGGCGATGAAGCCTTTGCGGAGCCTTTCCGGGCTGATCGATTTCGACTGTGCGGCGCGCTGGGGCAGCTTCAAACTGGCCGGCCAGGAGCTGCACAAGACCCCGGCCGCCGTCAGCCTGCAGATCAAGCATCTGGAGGAAACGGTGGGCTTCGCGCTGTTCGTGCGCCATGCGCGCCACATCACCCTGACCGAAAAAGGGCAGGAACTGGCGGCGGCCGTGGCGCGCATGCTGTCCGACCTGCGCGACAAGATCGGCGCGCTGCAGGGCGGCGACGAGGAATCGGTGCTGCGCATCTCGACCACGCACTCGTTCGCGATCAAATGGCTGGTGCCGCGCATGCACCGCTTCACCAAGCTGTATCCGGAGCTGGACATCCGCATCGATTCGAACGACGTGCCGGTGGATCTGGAGGCCGACAGCACCGACGTCGCGATCCGCTACGGGCCGGTGAACGAGGGCGATCCGGCCACGTTGCTGCGCGAGCGGCTGGTGCCGGTGTACAGCCCGGAGCTGCTGGCGCCCGGCCAGGAGGCGCTGACCCTGGCCGACCTCGGGCACCAGCGCCTGCTGTGCGAGAAGTCGAACGAGGCCTGGCTGCAGCTGCTGAACGAGAACCGCGCCTTCAAGGGCAAGTACGATTTCTCGCGCGGTTACAGCCACTGGGGCGTGCTGGTGCAGGCCGCGGTGGCCGGGCAGGGCGTGGCGCTGGTCCCGTACGGGATCGCCTGCGGCGACCTTGCTTCCGGCGCGCTGCGCCAGATCGCCTGCCGCAGCGCGGCGTTCCACAATGGCTATCGCTTCCTCGCCAATCCGCACAAGGAAAGCCTGGGCAAGGTGAAGCGCTTTCGCGCGTGGATGTTCGCCGAGATGGCTGAGATGCGCGCCGAGATGGACCGGCCATGAAAAAGGCGGCCACGCGGGCCGCCTTTGTATTGATGCGACGTGCGCTTACTTCACGCCGTGCATCAGCTTCTGGATCAGCGGGGCGATCAGGAACAGCAGGACGCCCGCGCCGACCAGCGAGTAGAAGCCCATGGTGTAGCCCTGCAGCGCCGATTCGGTCGACATGCCGTGCTCGCCCGAGACCATGCTCGCGAAGATGCCCGACAGGTTGTTGCCGATACCGGTCGACAGGAACCAGCCGCCCATGCCCAGGCCGACCAGGCGGGTCGGGGCCAGCTTGGTGACCATCGACAGGCCGATCGGCGACAGGCACAGCTCACCGACGGACTGGATGAAGTAGACGGCGACCAGGGTCCAGAACGGGATCTTGTGGTCGGGGCTGACCAGGAAGGTCAGCGCGTACACCAGCAGGCCGAATGCCAGGCCGTTGAAGGCAAGGCCGAGCCCGAACTTGCGCGGGATCGACGGATTGGCGCGGCCCATCATGACCCAGGTGAAGGCGACGACCGGCGCCAGCGTGATGATGGCGATCGAGTTCACGCTCTGGAACCACGCGGTCGGGAAGACCCAGCCGCCGAGGTCGCGGTTGACGATGTTATTGGCCAGGAAGGTGAACGAGCTACCTGCCTGCTCGAAGAAGCACCAGAACATCACGTTGAAGAAGAAGATGATCATCATCGCGATGGTCTTGTCGCGCGCGACCTTGCCTTCGCGGACGCCTTCGACGATCAGCATGATCGCCAGCAGGATGAACAGGACCGACAGCACGGCTTGCAGCTTCTCGGCGCCGAGCTTGAGCAGGAAGTACATCACCGGAATCACGACCAGCGCGCCAATGACGACAAAGATCACGCGCTTGATCGGGGCCAGTTCGCCGGTGGCGGCGCCGATGCCCTTGAGCTGGGCGCGGCCGATGTAGAACCACACCAGCGACAGCAGCATGCCGATGCCGGAGGCGAAGAACACGATCTTGTAGGCCGGGGTGTCGCCGGTGTTGAAGACGTGCTGCGCCAGGATCTGGGTCAGGATCGGGGCGATGAACGCGCCGGTGTTGATACCCATGTAGAAGATGGTGAAGCCCGAGTCGCGGCGGCTGTCGCCGGTGGCGTACAGCTTGCCGACCATGGTCGATATGTTCGGCTTGAACATGCCGTTACCGACGATGATGGTGGCCAGGCCCAGCTTGAAGATTTCTTCGTTGGGGATCGCGATCGCGAACAGGCCGGCCGCCATGAAGGTGGCGCCGACCAGGATCGAACGCTGGTAACCGATCACGCGGTCGGCGACATAGCCGCCGAACACGGCGCCGGCGTACACCAGCGCGAGGTAGGAACCGTAGATAAGGTTGGCCGAGGACTGGCCGGCCGGGTCGCCGTTGAAGAACTGGGCGACGACGTAGAGCACGAGGGCCCAACGGATGCCGTAGAACGCGAAGCGTTCCCAGAATTCGGTCATGAACAGCATCCACAGCGGAGCTGGGTGGCCCATGATCTGTTTGAACTCCGGAATAGCGCGATCCTGGACGCTTGAAGAAGCAGTAGCTGCACCGCTCATGCGGTTCCTCCCGAAATAGTAGTGAACATATCGTTATCGTTTTGTTGGACATACGTACAAGCCGTAATCCAATAGCGTCGCATTGTAGAGTAAATCTTTCGGCTCAAGCGAATTATTTGGGCGTGTGCTACGCGCGTGTGCGCGACCTTGCACCAGCCTTGATCCGGCCCTGTCCGTGTTGTCGTATATTGGCGTAGACTGGAACCGTCTCGTCACAGCGAAGGAATAGAAGAAGATGAATTACGAAGTGGTCGATACCCTGATTTCACCTGAAGGCCGGCTCGAGATCCTGTCCAAGGCGGAGGTGGCCAAGCTGCTCGATACCAGCCAGGGCGGCCTGTATGGCGTGTTCCGCAGCTGCGCGCTGGCGGTGCTGAACTGCGGCAGCTCGATCGACGATGGCAAGGAACTGCTCGAACGTTACGGCAGCTTCGACATCCACATCGTCCAGCGCGAGCGCGGCATCAAGCTCGATATCCGCGGCGCGCCGGCCATTGCTTTCGTCGACGGCAAAATGATCAAGGGTATTCACGAGCACCTGTTCGCGGTGCTGCGCGATATCGTGTACGTCAATTTCGAGGTCGTCGACAATCCCAAGTTCAACCTGAGCCGGCCGGAGGGCATCACCGACGCCGTCTTCCACATCCTGCGCAACGCCAATGTGCTGCAGCCGCAGCGCAATCCCAACCTGGTGGTGTGCTGGGGCGGCCACTCGATCAACCGGGCCGAATACAACTACTCGAAGGAAGTCGGCTACCAGCTTGGCCTGCGCGAGCTCGATATCTGCACCGGCTGCGGCCCGGGCGCGATGAAGGGGCCGATGAAGGGCGCCACCATCGGCCACGCCAAGCAGCGCCTGGGCGGCGGGCGCTATCTCGGAATTTCGGAGCCGGGCATCATCGCGGCTGAATCGCCGAACCCGATCGTCAACGACCTGGTCATCATGCCGGATATCGAAAAGCGGCTGGAGGCCTTCGTGCGGCTGGGGCATGGCATTTGCGTGTTCCCGGGCGGCGCGGGCACGGCGGAGGAGATCCTGTACATACTCGGCATCCTGCTGCACCCGGAGAATGCGGAGATGCCGTTCCCGCTGGTGTTCACCGGGCCGGCGGAATCGCGCGCTTACTTCGACCAGATCGACAGCTTCATCGCCGCCACCCTGGGGCCCGATGCGCAAAAGCGCTACAAGATCATCGTCGATGATCCGGATGCGGTGGCGCGCGAGATGGCGCTGGGGATCAAGCAGGTGCGCGAATTCCGTAAATCGCGCAGCGATGCCTATTACTTCAACTGGCTGCTGAAGATCGACCAGGAATTCCAGCGCCCGTTCCGGCCGACGCACGAGAACATGCGCAACCTGCACCTGCACAAGAACCAGGAGACGCATATGCTGGCGGCGAACCTGCGGCGGGCGTTTTCGGGCGTGGTCGCGGGTAACGTCAAGGAAGAGGGAATACGCGCGATCGAGAAGTACGGGCAGTTCGAGATCGATGGCGAACCGGAGATCATGGCGCCGATGGATGCCTTGCTGCGGTCATTCGTGGCGCAGAGCCGCATGAAACTGCCGGGCAAGGCGTATGTGCCGTGCTATCGGATCGTAAGCTGATACGAGGTACCAGGAAAATGGGGTTCCCGCCTTCGCGGGAACGACGAGCTGGCACTTGAAATAGTGTTACCGCAGTTCCCACTTTCGCGGGCAAAGAAAATGGGGTTCCCGCTTTCGCGGGAACGACGAGCTGGAACTTGAAACAGTGTTGCCGTCGTTCCCGCGCAGGCGGGAACCCCATTTTGCGTGAGCAGTGCCAGCGGCCGATCAGTCCTCGCGCCGCAGGTGCGGGAACAGAATCACGTCACGAATATTCGGCGAATCCGTAATCAGCATCATCAGGCGGTCGATGCCGATGCCGCAGCCGCCGGCCGGCGGCATGCCGTATTCCAGCGCGCGGATGTAGTCGGCGTCGTAGTACATCGCTTCCTCGTCGCCCGCATCCTTCGCTTCCACCTGGGCCATGAAGCGCGCGGCCTGGTCTTCCGGATCGTTCAGCTCCGAGAAGCCGTTGGCGATTTCACGGCCGACGATGAACAGCTCGAAGCGCTCGGTGATGCCCGGACGCAGGTCCGACTCGCGCGCCAGCGGCGACACTTCCACCGGGTAGTCGATGATGAAGGTCGGCTCCCACAGCTGCGATTCGGCGGTCTCTTCGAACAGCGCCAGCTGCAGCGCACCCAGGCCGGCGGTGGCGAAGGGCTTCACGCCGAACTTTTTCAGTTCTTCCTTGATGAAGGCCGCATCGTTCAGCTGCGCCTCGGTGTAACCCGGCGCGTACTTGTTGATCGCCTCGACGATGGTCAGGCGGTGGAAAGGCTTGGTCAGGTCCAGCTCGCGGCCGCCGTAGCTCAGCACCGCCGTGCCGTGCGCGTCGATCGCGGCCTGGCGGATCACGCCTTCGGTGAAGTCCATCATCCACTGGTAGTCCACGTACGCGGCGTAGAACTCCATCATCGTGAATTCGGGATTGTGCCGGGTCGACACGCCTTCGTTGCGGAAGTTGCGGTTCACTTCGAACACGCGCTCGAAGCCGCCGACCACCAGGCGCTTGAGGTAGAGCTCAGGCGCGATGCGCAGGAACATCTGCATGTCCAGCGCATTGTGGTGGGTGATGAAGGGCTTGGCCGCGGCGCCGCCCGGGATCGGGTGCAGCATCGGGGTCTCGACTTCCATGAAGCCGTGTTCGTCCATGAAGCGGCGGATCGACGACATCGCGGCGGTGCGGGCCTTGAAGGTGCGGCGCGTCTCTTCGCTGGTGATCAGGTCGACGTAGCGCTGGCGGTACTTGGTCTCCTGGTCGGACAGGCCGTGGAACTTGTCCGGCAGCGGGCGCAGCGACTTGGTGATCAGCTTCAGCTTGGCGACCTTGATGGTCAGCTCGCCGACCTTGGTCTTGAACAGCGTGCCTTCGACGCCCAGGATGTCGCCCAGGTCGTAGTGGCGGAAGGCTTCCATGGCTTCCTCGCCGGTGTCGTCCAGCGTGACGTAGACCTGGATGCGGCCGTTGGCGTACTGGCCCGACGAATCCTGCAGCGTCGCGAACGCGGCCTTCTTGCCGGCTTCGCGCTTGAGCATCATGCGGCCGGCCAGGGCCACGTGCACCGGCTTGGTTTCGAGGTCTTCGCGCGAGTGCGAGCCGTACTGGCCTGCCAGGTCGGCGGCGTTGTGGGTCGGGCGGAAGTCGTTCGGGAACGCGACACCTTTCTGGCGCAGGGCCGACAGCTTGGCGCGGCGCTCGGCCATGATCTTGTTCTCGTCGGTGGACGCCAGTGGCGCCTGGTCTTGGTTTTCCGTAGTCATGGTGGATTCTGGTTTATTGTTGGGTGGCCGGGGCGAGCATCTCGTCGACGGACAATTCGTTAAAGTCGGGCGCGATGGCGATCACGTTCTCGTACTGGCTAAACGCATCGGCAGGCAAAGTGGTTGTCAACACCACCGACGGCATGCCGGCATTCAGCGCCGCTTCCACGCCGAGCGGCGCGTCTTCGAACACGACGCAGTCTTCCGGTGCCACGTGCAGCTTCGCGGCGGCCTTCAGGAAAACGTCCGGATGCGGCTTGCCGCGCTGGACGTCGGCCGCGCCGACCACCACCGGAAAGTGGCGGCGCAGGTCCAGGCCATCGAGCACGAAGGCGATGTTCTCCGGCGGGCCCGACGTGGCTACGGCCAGCAGCACGCCCTTTGCCCTGGCTTCGTCGAGAAAGCGCGAGAAACCGGCCAGCTCCTTCAGGTGCGGCGCGTAGATCTCGCGGTAGATCGCTTCCTTCTCGCGGTTCAACGCCGTCACCTCGTCGTCGGACAGGTTCTCGCCGAGCCAGGCGCGCATGATTTCCTTGCCCTGGCGGCCGGCGGTCGCGCGGAAGAATTCATCGTGGTCGATGTCCTTGCCGCGGCGGCGGAAGAACTCGATCCACGACTTCATGTGGTAGCCCATGTTGTCGACGATGGTGCCGTCCATGTCGAACACGAATGCGCGTTTTGCCTCGCTCATCGATCAGATACCCTGCTTGAGCGACGCGGAGATGAAGTCGTCCAGGTCGCCGTCCAGCACGTTCTTGGTGTTGCCGGTTTCGACGTTGGTGCGCAGGTCCTTGATGCGCGACTGGTCCAGCACGTAGGAGCGGATCTGGTGGCCCCAGCCGACGTCGGTCTTGGAGTCCTCGAGCTTCTGCTGCTCGGCCATGCGCTTGCGCAGTTCGAGTTCGAACAGCTTCGCGCGCAGCATGTCGAATGCCTCGGCCTTGTTGCGGTGCTGCGAGCGGTCGTTCTGGCACTGCACCACGATGCCCGACGGGGCGTGCGTCAGGCGCACCGCGGAATCGGTCTTGTTGATGTGCTGGCCGCCGGCGCCGGATGCGCGGTAGGTATCGATGCGCACGTCCGCCGGGTTGATCTCGATGTCGAAGGACTCGTCCACTTCCGGGTAGACGAACAGCGACGAGAACGAGGTGTGGCGGCCGTTGGCGGAGTCGAACGGCGACTTGCGCACCAGTCGGTGCACGCCGGTTTCGGTGCGCAGGTGGCCGTAGGCGTACTCGCCCTCGACCTTGATGGTGGCGGTCTTGATGCCCGCGACCTCGCCCTCGGACACTTCGAGCAGCTCGGCCTTGAAGCCCTTGCGTTCGCAGTAGCGCAGGTACTGGCGCAGCAGCATGGAGGCCCAGTCCTGGGCCTCGGTGCCGCCGGCGCCGGCCTGGATGTCGATGAAGCAGTTGGCGTGGTCCATCGGGTTGCTGAACATCCGGCGGAACTCCATCGCCTCGATGACCTTCTGGATGGCGTCGGCGTCACCGGCCACGGCTTCGATGGTGTCGTCGTCGCCTTCCTCGCGCGCCATCTCGAACAGGTCGGTGGCGTCCTTCAGGTCGGCGTCCGCCTTCTGCAGGGTCAGCACGACGCCTTCGAGTTCTTTTTTCTTCTTGCCCAGGTCCTGGGCGCGTTTCTGGTCGTTCCAGACCGTGGGGTCTTCCAGTTCCTGGTTGACTTGTTCGAGATCGTCTGACTTCTTATCGAAGTCAAAGATACCTCCGAAGTTCGGCTTCCCGACTGGTCAGGTCGGAGAGCAGGGCGGAGATGGCGTTGATGCGTTCGGCTTCCATGATCTTGGCGTTCTTTGACGGGTTGAATTCGAAACCCTCGATTATACCCCAGTGCGGCCCGCTTTTCGCGCCTTGCTTGCTGGGGCGCGCGCCGGTGCCGTATCATCGGCCGGTCTTTCAAATCAGATCGCTTATGCCTGCCAGCTTGCGTTACCAAATCTGCATCGCGGCGCTGCCGCTGTTCGCGGCCACGGCTGCCGGCGCGCGCGTGCCGGCCGGCGCGACCGCGACCCTTGCGGTGCTCGAGACCACGGACATCCATTCCAACGTGGTCGGCTACGATTATTACAAGCTGGCGGCCGACCCCTCGCTTGGCCTGGAACGCACCGCCACCCTGATCGCGGCCGCGCGGCGCGAATTTCCCAACACGCTACTCCTCGACAATGGCGACACGCTGCAAGGTACCGCGCTGGCCGATTACCAGGCGCTGGCCCATCCGGTAAGCTGCGGCCAGCGGCTCGCCGTCTACAAGGTGATGAACCGCCTTGGCTACGAAGGGGGCGGCGTCGGCAACCACGATTTCAACTATGGCTTGCGCTTCCTGGCGCAAGTGACGGGCAACCGTGTCGACGTCGATGGCGTCGACAGGAAGATGCGCTGCGCCGGGCCTGCATTCCCGATCGTGCTGGCCAACGTCTACAGCGCCAGGACGCACAAGCCCCTGTTCGCGCCCTACCGCATCATCGACAAGCGCATCAGCGCGACCGATGCCCAGGGCAGGCCGTTCTCGGCGACGGTCAAGGTCGGCATCATCGGCCTGACCACGCCGGGGATCATGGAATGGGACAAGCGCTGGCTGGAGGGGAAGGTGTACGCGCAAGGCGTGCGCGAATCGGCCGAAAAGTACGTGCCGGAGATGCGCGCGAGGGGCGCCGACGTCGTCATCGCCATTTCGCACGGCGGCATCGACGGCGGCGCGTACACGCCGAGGATGGAAAATGCGGGCTACTACCTGGCGCAGGTGCCGGGCATCGATGCGATCCTGCTCGGCCATTCGCACGCCGTGTTCCCGGACGCGGCCAGCAAGGCGCCGCAGTTCAACCTGCCGAACGTCGACAAGGTGGCTGGCCGCGTATTCGGCGTGCCGACGGTGATGGCTGGACTGTGGGGCAAGGACCTCGGCGTGATCGGCCTGCGCCTGCGCCATGACGGCAAGCGCTGGGTGGCGGACAGCGGGCAGGCGACGGTGGAAGTGCGCGCGATCCAGCGGCCTGACAAATCCTTCGTCGCGCCGGATCCGACCGTGACGGCGCTGGCGGCGGAAGAACACGCGGGCACGATCGCCTACGTGAAGACGCCGGTCGGCGACACGGACTTTCGCATGTCGAGCTACTTTGCCGATATCGGCGACGTGTCCGCGATCCAGGTCGTCAACGATGCGCAGTCAGACTACGTGAGGCGCTACATCGCGGCGAACCTGCCGCAGTATGCAGGACTGCCGGTGCTGTCGATGGCGGCGCCGTTCAAGGCCGGGGCGGCGGGGCCGGGCGATTACACCGATGTCGCCGCCGGCAAGCTCGCCCTGAACAATGCGGCGGACCTGTACCTGTATCCAAATACGCTGTCGGCGGTGAAGATCAGCGGCGCCGGGCTGAAGGCATGGCTGGAACGCGCGGCGGGACGCTTCAACACCATCGATCCGGCGAAGCCCGCGCCGCAGGAGCTGGTGAATACCCAGTTTGCCAGCTATAACTTCGACATGCCGACCACGAAGGACGCCAGCTACGAGATCGACGTCACCCAGCCGCCGGGCCATCGCATCGTGGCGCTGCGCTGGCAGGGCAAGCCGGTCGAGGATGGACAGGAATTCATCGTCGCCACCAATAACTATCGCGCCAGCGGCGGGGGCGGCTTTCCGATGGCGAGCGCGAGCGTGGTCGTGGTCGCGGCGCCGGACACCAATCGCGATGTACTGATCGACTACCTGCGCAAGCTGCAACACCTGAGGCGCGGCGCGGACGGCAGCACGCGCAGTTGGCGCTTCAAGGCGGTCGCCACCGCAGGGCCAGTGGTGGTGCGCGCCGCGCCGCAGCTTGACGAGCTCGCGCGCGAGTTTGGCGCTGAACCATTCGGCGAACCGGGCACGTATCGGGTCGACCTTTCGCACTGAGGTTTCTTCTGTGCAAGCTGGCGAAAACATTGCCAGCAAGTTATGCTGTCAATATACTGGCCTGAAAGTACGAGCCGGATCAGGCCAAAACGCGGGGAAAACATGTCGCCTCAAGCACAAATGCGGATTGCCATCGCCATGATGTGCATGGGGCTTTGTCCATTTCTCTTTGGCCTGGCATGGGCCGCGAGCACGCTGTCCTACGCCCGGCATCATCCGGGCACGCCGGCACCCGCATCGGTCGAGATGTTCACCGTGTTGGTGGGGGCGTATGCCTTCGCGCTGGTCGTGTCCGGCGCCGGTACATTCCTTTCGTACCAGGCAGCGAAGCGGTCGGCGGTGCCGGTCTTCGGTACCAGCGCGGTCCGGATCCTCGTGGCGGTTGTCCTCGCGCTGCCGGTTTTCCTTTACGCCACGGTCCTGCTGCCTTCCGCCTGAGCGCTTTCCCGTTTCGATCTCCCGGCCCCGGCGCGCACGCCTGCGCTGCCGCACACTGTCGTCATTCCGGCGCCGTTATGCTGGCATTCGCAAGGATGAGTGTCCGTCGCATGTTGATTGACGAAAAGGAGATCCGCCATGAAACGACGTGCCGCAGTTGCCGCGCTCGCAGCCTTTGCCTTTGCCGGATGTGCCAGTCCACCCGAGCACGACGACGATTCATCGCCGCCACGCGCGGAAAAATGTCGCCGCGCCTCGGAGCGCGACATCGCCGCCCTGTTCGACCGCTGGAACGAATCGCTGCAGACTGGCGATCCCGAGAAAGTGGCGGACAACTACGCGGAAGGGTCGATCCTGTTGCCGACCGTGTCCGACCGGCCGCGCGTGACACGGGCGGGCAGGGTGGAATACTTCGAGCACTTCCTGCACGACCGCCCCTTTGGCCGCATCGGCTTCCGCCGCATTTACATCGGCTGCAATGCGGCGGTGGACGCGGGCCTGTACACCTTCACCTTCGAACGCACCGGCGAGATCGTGCCGGCACGCTATAGCTACAGCTACAAATGGGATGGCAGGCGCTGGCTCATCACCAGCCATCACTCGTCGGCGATGCCGGGCAAGCCCTAGCGCAGGCTCAGTGCAGCCGCTTTTTCTCCGGCTGCACGAGCACGAAGGGATGCACGACCGAGGCCCACAGCGTGGAGTCGGCCACCGCCCACACCTGGGCCTGGTCGTCGTCGACCTTGTGTACCTTGCCTTCGGCGATCCAGCGCTGGATATTGTCCTTGTCGTCGTGCGACAGGCGGACCGCGACGTCGACGAGATCGAGGTCTTCGCTCACGTAGACGACGGCGCCGGCCGCGAAATGGCGTTCCAGCTCGCTCCATTTGATGCGGGCGGTTTCGCGGTTGACTTTGTCGTACAGCTCCTGGTCGTTCTCTGGCTTGGTCTTCATGGCGCGGCTTGTTCAGATCGGTTCGATCGCCGGGATCGGCGACCCCGCCCATGTTAACCGATAGGCCTGCCCCTTGCGAACATTGCCGACCAGCGCGGGGCGGAAACAGGCGAGGCAGGTGCCTCCTTCGTGCCGCACGCTGGGATAGATGATTCCCATGGAGCCGGATTCGAGCAGTTCGGCGGAGAGCGCCTGCGAATCGACATAGCTGGCAGGGTCCAGGCATTTGGGACAGGCGTTATTGCCGCGCAGATCGTGGAAGGTGGCGGTGAAATCGGCCAGCATGCACTGGTAGCTGACGCTGTCGTCGAAGCGATTGATTTCCTGGTACTCCACGGCCTTGTGGAAGCAGACCTCGGCCAGCGCGGTGTCGATGTCGAAGGCGCAGTACCAGGCGCCGCGGTCGCCGTCGTTGAAGCGGCTGCCTTCGGGGCGCGGATAGCAGAAGGCGGCATTGACGATGCGGAAGAAGGGCACGCCGAATACCAGTTCGTCCGGGCCGATGCCGGGCAAGCCCCCGAACTCGCCGCGCAGGCGCTCGTTGGTGGCGTTGTCCAGGTCGAACAGGTCGCGCAGCATATCGTCGTCTTCGGCGAGCGGGGCCAGCACCGAGTCTTCGATGTCGGCGAAACGCGAGGGGATCAGGCGGCAGGTGTCGAACTGACGGAGGTTGCTCAGCTTGCGGACATGGCCCACTACAGCCCTCCGCGCCGCGCGTCCAGCAATTTGCGCACCGTTTGCATGGCGAGCAGTCCGCCGCCGAGCATGAAGGCGAGCGGGGTACGGCCGCCGAAAATGGGATTGCTGTTGGGCAGGTGCACCCACTCGTCGGCCAGCTTGGCGCCGTACAGCACGTGCAGCGCCTTGTAGATGCCAAGCAGGTAGGAAATGCGGGTGATGCGGTCGACATCGAGGACGCGCTCGGGGTTTTTCTTCCATTCGTAGAACGAGGACGAGGACAGGCCGCCGAGCAGTTCGCGCGCATCTTCGTCGCGCAGCTGCCACGCTGCCGCGAGACGGAAGAAGCCCTTGAGGGCGGATTTGGACAGGCGCTCGCGCTCGGCCCTGGAATTCAGGTCGACCAGCACGGCTGGCTCGAAGCGGCTTTTCGGGTAGGCGTAGGCGAGGCTCATGGTTTCCTCCGTTTCAGGCTTAGTTATACTCCAATTTCGGAGGCCTTGCAAGCAATGGTTGTCAGCTGATTACTACCATGACAGAATTGCAAATCTTGTCCAAATGAAAGGGTTCCCCGATGCGTTTGAGATGGATTGGCCTGTTGTGCGTGGCCTTGTTGACACTGGCTGCGGCCGCGAGCGCGCAGCGCTTGACGAATGCCGAGCTGAAAAAGCAGGTGACCGACACCGAGCGTGCCTTCGCGGCAACGATGAAGGCGCGCGATCATGCGGCGTTCGCTTCCTTCCTCTCGCAGGATGCGGTCTTCTTCAGTGGCGGCGAAGCGCAGCGCGGCAAGGAAGCCGTCATGCAGGCATGGAAGGCGCGCTTCATCCAGCCTGATGCGCCGTTTTCGTGGGAGCCAAAAGATGTCGAGGTGACCGAATCCGGGACCCTGGCTTATAGCAGCGGCCCCGTATACGACCCCAGCGGCAAGGTGGTCAGCTATTTCCATTCGATCTGGCGCCTGGAAGCGCCGAACACCTGGAAGATCGTGTTCGATCGCGGCTCGCCCGTGTGCGACTGCAAGAAGTAGGCCGCGCCTGCCCCGCCTGCGGCGGATGGGCTGACTAGTTCCCCGCAGCCGCGCCGGCGCGCAACGCCAGCATCGCACGCCCCTGCGCCGCCGCCAGGTCTTCCCACTGTTTTTTCGCCGACGCCAGATGCAGCTGTTCCAGGAAGCTGCCGATCTGGTCGTTGCGCGCGGCCTGCACGAGCGTCAGCACGGACTGCAGTTCGGTGCGCGAACCGAGGACCGCGCCGAGCAGCGCCGCCAGGCTGCGTTCGGCGCCGCCGCTGGCTGCGCCCAGCGTGTTGAAGGCGGCCTGGATCTGGCCCGCCGTGCGCGCGAACTGCGCGCGGATCCCATTCATCTGTTCGGCCAGGCCATCGGAGCAGCGTGTGGTGCTGATGTCGCGCGCGGCGCGTTCCAAGTCCTGCTGCGCCGACTGAGTCGACGCCGCGATCGCCTGGCGGATCTCTTCGCGGCTCGCGCTTTGGCGCTGCAGGGCCGCGGCCATGGCTGCCACGCCCGCATCTAGCCGGGACGCGCTGTGCGCGAGGTCCGCCTGCAGCTTTTCCAGCGCCGCCGTCACCTGTTCGCGTTGCTGCTGCGTGGGGACCTGGCCCTGGCGCGCCAGTTGCTGCACCGCGAGCACGATGTCGGCGGTGGCGGCGAAGCGGGCACTGAAGCCGGGCAGGCCGGCGATCCACTCACGCGTGGGCGCATAGCTGCGCTCCAGCTGGACGCCGTCGCCTCGGGCCCGGGCCAGGGCGTCGTCGAGCTGCCGCATCCCGTTGAGGTAGACCGGCCGGATGCACATCTGCGTCGCGCGCCTGGCGCACCCGAAGATGCCGAAGTCGATCTCGCAATACGAGTAGCTCAGCCTGAGCGTGTACGGCCCGATCGTCTGCTGCGACATGGCCTGCATGCGCGCCACCTCGCCCTGGAACTGCGCGAGCTGGCTGACCGCGTCGCCCAGTGCTTGCGTGGATGGGGGCTGGGCGGCGACACGCGCGGGCAGAAGCAAGGCAGCCAGCAGCGGCAGCACACGCAGCAGGCGCCGGACGGCACGGGCACTCATGCCTGCACCTTGGGGCGGATCCGCTGCGCTTGCGTCTCGACGCAGAAGTTGTCGGTGGCGTCGGCCAGCGTGCGCCAGCGCGGCAGCGCGTCGTCCACGCCGAGCTGGGTGGCCAGCCAGCCTTGGTCGTCCAGCTGGCCGGGCGTCGCGTCAGCCGACATCTGGGCCATCGCCGCGCCGAAGGTGGCCCAGGCGGCGCGCACGCTTTGCAGGAAGTCGCCCATCGCGCACAGGCTGGTGTCGAGCCAGGCGCCGTCCTGCAGGATGTCGTTGAGCGCGGCCGATTGCACGCGCAGGTGCTCGGCTGCGGATGCGGCGGCGGCCAGCTCCTGTGCTGCGCCCTCGACCTGCAGCGCCAGCTCCTGGCGCTTGTGGGGATGCAGGATTCCGGTGTCGCGCAGTTGCGCTTGCAGGTTTTCGACGCGCGCGCGCTGGGCGCCCACCGCTTCCCACTGTGCCTGCAGGGTCGAGCCCAGGTCCGCCATGGCGCTGCTGAACTGCTGGCCGGCGCGGACGATCGTGGCACGGAACTGCTGGACTTCCGGCAGCAGGGCGGCGGCATGGTCGCGTGAGCGCGCGGCCAGCGCACCCAGTTCCTGCAGCGCGCCGCGGCGGGCGCTGGACGCGGTCGACGGCGCCACGCAGGACTGCAGCGCGCGGATGCAGTCGCGCGCCGCCGCATGCAGCTGGCCCATGGTCCAGGCGAAGGCGAGCCAGGTCTGCTGCGGACGCGCCGCAATGCCGGCGACGTCGGGCAGCGCGGCGAGCCGCGTCGGTGTGCCGAACTCGCGCACGGCGTCGTCGATGACGACAAAACTGGCCGCTATTGCCGGCGTGAGCGTGCGCGCGCCAGCGGGCAGGCGGTCGACCTTGTCGAGCCAGGCGGCGAGGCGCGCAAAGCCGAGCGGTTCGAAGGCCAGTGCCCGGCCATCCGCCGTGAGTGCCGCGCGCGGAACCGCGAGCGTGGTGCCGATATGTCGAGCCATGGCTGTCCTTTCGCTTATCCGATTTGTTCCGCCGCCGTGCGGGCGGCGGAGCATGCGCCGTCAGGCTGCCTTGGCCAGCGGCGGGTTGGCCGGCATGGCGTCGCCGAAGGCTACGCTGGTGTAGTCGACCAGCGATTCGACGGTGAACTGCCGGGCGCTGTTGTCGATCGCCTTCCACGAATCCACCGCCAGATTCGATTTGGCCTTGACCAGGAAGGGAAGGGTGCCGATAT
>JAEWEK010000160.1 GCA_023389425.1 Pseudomonadota bacterium
CACTCGGGCAGCACGGCGCGCGCTTGCGCCAGCGGTTGCGGCAAGTCGTGGCGCGCTCCGGACGTCATCTCAATACTCCACCACCACCGAGCCCAGCACCTCGCCGCCGGCGTCCACCAGCTGCTCGACCATGCGGGTCAGGTTGGCCACCCGCGTGTGGTTCTTGCGCGCCACCAGCAGCACGCCGCCGGCGCGCCCGGCCACGGCCAGCGCGTCGGCGCCGCTGGCGAAGGGCGGCAGGTCGTACAGCACGACGTCGTAGCGGCTCTCGAGCTGGGTGTTGAGGTTGCGGAAGGATTCGCGCGCCAGCAGTTCCTGCGGGTTCGGCGGCAGGGTCCCGGCCGGCATCACCGACAGGTCGACGAAGCTGGGGATGCGCGCGATGACGTCGAGGTCGGCGCGCCCGGCCAGCAGGTCGGACAGGCCCTGGCGCGGCTTCAGTCCGAAGGTGTCGGCCTGGGCCGGGCGGCGCAGGTTGGCGTCCACCAGCAGCGTCTGTTCGCCCAGCTGGGAAAACACCACCGCCAGGTTGGCCGTGAACAGGGCCGCGCCGTCGTGCTCGTCGATGCCGACCACGGCCAGCGCGCGGCGCCCGCGCGCGAACCAGCGCAGCATCAGCTGGCTGCGCACGGCGCGCAGCGCCTCGACCTGGGGCGCGAACGGATCGTAGGCCGCCACCAGCCGCGGCGACAGGTTGGCCTGCCCTTTCTGCAGGTAGGGATAGGCGAACTGGCGCGCCAGCGCCTGCTGGATGTCCTCTTCCGACACCAGCCCCAGGCGCACCGCCGCCTCGCCGAAGCGCAGCCCGGTCTCGTTCTGGGTGCGCAGCACGCGCTCGGCGTTTTCCGGGCTCAGCTTGCCGGAGTCGAGCAGCAGCGCGCCCATCCGCGATTCGGCGGCGCCATGGTCGGCATGCAGGGCCGACAGTACGGGAGAATTCATGTGCGGGTCCTCTCAGTTCAGGCGCAGTCGGCGGCGCGGCGCCATCAGGGCGCGGATGCCGCGGCGGCGCGGCGCCGCCGTCCAGTCGATGGTGCCGAGCACCGGGATCCCCAGCATGTCCTTGAGGTCGGCGCTGGAGCGGATCGGGCGGTTGATCAGTTCGAGCAGCAGCGCCAGCCCCACTCCCAGCACGGTGCCGATCAGGATCGACACCAGGGTGTTGAGCAGGATGCGCGGGGCCGACGGCTCGATCGGCGCCACCGCCGGGTTCAGGATCGACACCTCGGACTGCTCGGACTGGGACTCGATGCGGGTCTGCGAGAAGCGCTGGCTGGCCGCGTCCAGCGCACGCTGGGCCGAGTCGACGTCCTTCAGCAGCACGCCCAGCTCGTCGCGCGCCCGGTTCAGCTCGAGCACCCTGGCCTTCTGCTCGGCCACCGCCTGGCGCAGCTCGCTTTCGCGGGCGCGCAGCACGGTGGCGTTGTTGCCGACGCTCCTGGAGACGTTCGCCAGCGCCACGTTCAGCTCGCCGCGCAGCTTGGCCACCTCGGCCTGGGCCGACTGGTACTGCGGGTGGTTGCGCCCGTAGCGGGCGCCGGTGTCGGCCAGCTTGCCCTCGGCGGTGGCGACGCCCACCCGCAGGCTCTGGATCAGGCCATTGTTGGCCACGTCCGGCGAATTGACGCCGCCGGCCGCGACCCGCTCGCGCGAGCTGCCTTCCATGGCGGCGGCCTGGGCGTTGACAAGCTGGGCCGACAGGTCGTTCAGGCGCTGCAGTTCGACGTCGGCCCGGTTGTTGTCGAGCGAGACGATGCCTTTTTCCTGCTGGTACTTGGACAGGCGGGCCTGGGCCGCCTCGAGATTGTCGCGCAGCTGCTTGGTCTGCTCGTTGAAGTAGGACGAGGTCTTCTTCATCGGGTCGGTCTTGAGCTGCACCGTGACGCGCTGGTATTCCTCGGCGAAGGCATTGGCCACGGCGGCCGCGAAGTTCGGGTCGACGCCCTTGAAGCCGATCTCCACCACCGACGACTCGCGCGAGGGCTGGATGTCGAGCTTCTTGAGCAGCAGGTCGCCCAGCCAGTCGCGCACGTCGCCGCGACCGTCGGTGGCGGCGTTGAACTGCTGCACCACGGCCGGACTCTTGTCCAGGTGCAGCGATTCGACCACGCGCCGCGCCACGTTCTTGCTGCCGATGATGTCGATCTGGGTCGCCATGTAGCCGGGCATCAGCTGGCTCGGGACCGCCATGCCGGTGAGCGGGTCCACGCCCTTGTAGTTGAGCAGGACCGTGGCCGCGGCCTTGTAGGTCTTCGGCTGCACCAGGCTCCAGCCCAGCGCCAGTGCGACCGTCACCAGCAGGGTCGCGAGGATGATCTTCTTCCTGGCATTCAGGATCAGCAGGAATTGGTGGATGTTCATGGCGGGTTCTCGCTTGACGGGGGGCAATGAGAACGGCTCAGAACCAGCTTTCGCGCACCGTGATGACGTCGTCGGTCTGGACCAGGTCGCTGCCCTTGACGTCGATGGTGCGGGTCGCGCCGCTGCCGTCGCGCCGGGTCACGCGCCAGCCCTTGTTGCTGCCGCGCTGGGTCAGGCCGCCGCCGGCCGACACCGCCTGCTGCACGGTCATGCCGCGCTCGATGCGGAAGGCGCCGGGGCGCTGCACCTCGCCCATCACGTAGGCGCGCGGGGCGCGTTCGACGAAGATGACGTCGCCGCCATTGACCTCGAAGTCACGGTTCAGCTCGCCCTTGCGCACCATGTCGACCACGTCGATGGTGTCGCGGCTGGTCTTGCCGTTGCGGGTGCGCACCAGGTCGATGGTGTCGCCGCCGTCGGCCGATATGCCGCCGGCCAGCGCCAGCAGATCGAGCACCTTGCGCGGGCCGTCCACCGGATAGCGTCCCGGGCGGTTCACCTGGCCCAGCACCGACACCTGGGCGCTGGCCAGCGTGGTCACCAGCAGGTTGACCTGGGCTTTCTTCAGGTAGCCGCCCTTCTCCAGCGCGTCGCCGATCTTCTTCTCGGCCTGGGCGGTCGACAGCCCCGCCACCTGCACCGGCCCCAGCAGCGGCACGGTCATCGTGCCGGATTCGGACACGCGCGCTTCCACCGCCAGGTCGGGACTGCCGTAGACGCTCATCTTGACCACGTCGCCCGGCCCCAGCAGCACCTCGGCCGCGGACACGCCGCAGGCCGCCACGGCCAGCACGGCCGCCATCATCCATTGCACCAGTCGCTTCATGTTTTGCTCCCTCTTCACTCGGTTACACGGTTGAGATTCACTTCAGCCCGGCCACGCCGCGGTCGATCGCCGCCTTGTCCGACGCTGCCGGCGCGCTGGCCTGGGCCGTCGCGGCCGCGGCCGGCGCGGCCGGCG
>JAEWEK010000126.1 GCA_023389425.1 Pseudomonadota bacterium
CCACGTCGTCCCCGCGCAGGCGGGGACCCATGCTGAGTTTGCTGGCCTGCGGCGTAACCGCTCTCGACGCAAACGTTCCATGGGTCCCCGCCTCCGCGGGGACGACGTGGTACTTCTTAGTTCTTCGACTGGTCCACCAGTTTGTTCTTGGCGATCCACGGCATCATCGCGCGCAGCTTGGCGCCGACTTCCTCGATCTGGTGCTCGGAGGTCAGGCGGCGGCGCGAGATCAGGGTCGGGGCGCCGGCCTTGTTCTCGAGGATGAAGCTCTTCGCGTATTCGCCGGTCTGGATGTCCTTCAGGCACTGGCGCATCGCGTCCTTGGTCTGCGCCGTCACCACGCGCGGGCCGGTGACGTACTCGCCGTATTCGGCGTTGTTCGAGATCGAGTAGTTCATGTTGGCGATACCGCCTTCGTAGATCAGGTCGACGATCAGCTTGAGCTCGTGCAGGCACTCGAAGTAGGCCATCTCCGGCGCGTAGCCCGCTTCCACCAGGGTCTCGAAGCCGGCCTTGATCAGCTCGACGGTGCCGCCGCACAGCACGGCTTGCTCGCCGAACAGGTCGGTCTCGGTCTCTTCACGGAAGTTGGTCTCGATGATGCCGGCGCGGCCGCCGCCGTTGGCCATCGCGTACGACAGCGCGATGTCGCATGCCGAGCCCGACTTGTCCTGGTACACGGCGATCAGGTGCGGCACGCCGCCACCCTGGCTGTAGGTGCCGCGCACGGTGTGGCCCGGCGCCTTCGGCGCGATCATGATGACGTCGAGGTCGGCGCGCGGCACGACCTGGCCGTAGTGGACGTTGAAGCCGTGGGCGAAGGCCAGCACGCCGCCCTTCTTGATGTTCGGCTCGATGTTTTCCTTGTAGACCTGGGCGATGTTCTCGTCCGGCAGCAGGATCATGACGACGTCCGCCGCCTTGACCGCCTCGTCGACCTCGGCCACCTTCAGGCCGGCCTTCTCGACCTTGCCCCAGGATGCGCCGCCGCGGCGCAGGCCGACGGTGACCTTGACGCCCGATTCGGACAGGTTCTGGGCGTGGGCGTGGCCTTGCGAGCCGTAGCCGATGATGGCGACGTTCTTGCCTTTGATGAGGGAGAGGTCGCAGTCTTTGTCGTAGAAAACGTTCATGGTGTGTGCTCTTTCTTTCAATTTGTAGGTAGTACTTATACTTTGAGGATGCGTTCGCCACGGCCGATGCCGGAGCCGCCGGTACGGACGGTTTCGAGGATCGCGGTGCGGTCGATCGCGCCGATGAAGGCGTCGAGCTTGTCCTTGTTGCCGGTCAGTTCGATGGTGTAGGTCTTTTCGGTGACGTCGATGACGCGGCCGCGGAAGATGTCCGCCGTCCGCTTCATTTCTTCCCTTTCCTTGCCGACGGCGCGCACCTTGATGAGCATGAGTTCGCGCTCGATGTGCTGGCCTTCGGTCAGGTCGACCACCTTCACCACTTCGATCAGGCGGTTCAGGTGCTTGGTGATCTGCTCGATGATGTCGTCCGAGCCGCTGGTGACGATGGTCATGCGCGACAGGGTGGCGTCTTCGGTCGGCGCCACGGTCAGGGTCTCGATGTTGTAGCCGCGGGCCGAGAACAGGCCGACCACGCGCGACAGCGCACCGGCTTCGTTTTCCAGGAGGACAGAGATAATGTGTCGCATTACAGGTCCTCCGAGCCGAGCAGCATTTCAGACAGGCCCTTGCCCGCCTTCACCATGGGCCAGACGTTCTCGTCCGGGTCGGTGATGAAGTTCATGAACACCAGCCGGTCCTTCATCGCGAAGGCTTCGCGCAGCGCGCCGTCGACATCGCCCGGCTTGTCGATGCGCATGCCGACGTGGCCATAGGCCTCGGCCAGCTTCTGGAAGTCCGGCAGCGAGTGCACGTAGGACTCCGAGTAGCGCTTGTCGTAGTCGAGCTGCTGCCACTGGCGCACCATGCCCAGGTAGCCGTTGTTGAGCAGGATGATCTTCGGCGACAGGTTGTATTGCTTGCAGGTGGCCAGCTCCTGGATGCACATCTGGATCGAGCCCTCGCCGGTGATGCAGGCGACGGTCGCATCCGGATTGGCCATCTGCACGCCCATCGCGTAGGGCAGGCCCACGCCCATCGTGCCCAGGCCGCCCGAATTGATCCAGCGGCGCGGCTTGTTGAAGGGGTAGTACTGCGCGGCCCACATCTGGTGCTGGCCGACGTCGGAGGTGATGAAGGCATCGCCATCGGTGACGCGCCAGAGCTGTTCGACCACCGATTGCGGCTTGATGACCTCGTCGGAAGGGGCGTATTTCAGGCACTCCTTCGAGCGCCAGGCGTTGATCTGGGTCCACCAGCTGCGCAGCGACTCCGCGTTCGGCCTGGCCTCGGCGGCATCGAGCTGGTTGAGCAGCTCGACCAGCACGTCCTTGACGTTGCCGACGATGGGGATGTCGACCTTGACGCGTTTGGAAATCGACGACGGGTCGATGTCGATGTGGATGATCTTGCGCGGGTTGCTGGCGAAGTGCTTGGGGTTGCCGATCACGCGGTCGTCGAAACGGGCGCCGATCGCGATCAGCACGTCGCAGTTCTGCATCGCCATATTGGCTTCGTAGGTGCCGTGCATGCCGGGCATGCCGACGAACTTGTCGCTGCCGGCGCGATAGCCGCCCAGGCCCATCAGGGTGTTGGTGACCGGGTAGCCGAGCTTGTCGACCAGGCGGTTCAGCTCGTTCGAGGCATTGGCCAGGATCACGCCGCCGCCGGTGTAGATCATCGGGCGTTCGGCCGCCAGCAGCAGCTGCACCGCCTTGCGGATCTGGCCGGTATGGCCCTTGTCGACCGGCTTGTACGAGCGCATCTCGATTTCGCGCGGATACTCGAACGCGCACTTGTGCATCGAGATGTCCTTCGGGATGTCGACCAGCACCGGGCCGGGACGGCCGGTCTTGGCGATGAAGAAGGCTTTCTTGATGGTGGAGGCCAGCTCGCGCACGTCCTTGACCAGGAAATTGTGCTTGACCACGGGGCGCGTGATGCCGACCGTGTCGCATTCCTGGAACGCGTCCTGGCCGATGGCATGGCTCGGCACCTGGCCGGTGATGACCACCATCGGGATCGAATCCATGTAGGCCGTGGACAGGCCGGTGACGGCATTGGTGACGCCCGGTCCGGAAGTGACCAGGGCAACGCCGACCTTGTTGGAACTGCGGGAATAGGCATCGGCGGCATGCACCGCGGCCTGTTCGTGGCGCACGAGGATGTGCTTGAACTTATCCTGCTGGAAGATGGCGTCGTAGATATAGAGGACCGCCCCGCCCGGATATCCGAAGACGTGCTCGACGCCCTCCTCGGCCAGGCAACGCACGACGATCTCGGCGCCAGTGATTGGCGCTGTGGCTTCGTTACTCATAACATTCCTTTCAAAACCCATTGGGGAGTGATCGGATGCTCTTTCCTAACGACATGCGCGGTCGCGACAGACGCTCAGGCTTCCCTTCTTTCTGCGGTCACGTCGATCCTGCAGATACCCATAGATATCCTGTGAACCGGCGCTGGGCGCAACTCGTTTGGCATGAGTTTCTGTAGCGGTGAGCACATTCCTCGCGCTTGTGGCGCGGGTCGGAGCAAACTGCCTACAAATGAAAGCGAGTCAATGCCGGGAAGGAGCTGGTATGGACCGGCCCGGTGACCTTGGAGCTTCGGGGTTGCAAAGCGTAACAGACACCTTACTGCGTTGCAGCATTCAGGTCAAGTGACTTCTTGTTTGGTCAGTGCAAAAACTTGCCGGCAGCAAAAGCCAGCCCGGCCAGCGCGGTCGCGGTGCCGATAAACCACTTGATGAGCCTGGTTTCCAGCAGGGCGAGATCGGCCTTGGTTGCCATTGTCCTGGCCGTCGCCTCCGCCAGGGTTTCGAGCCGGGTCAGGCGCACGTCGATGGACCGAAGCTCATGACGACACTCTTCGGCGAATTTCTCGAGTTTGGAAATTCTCGATTCCATCGCCCCATCATCAGCACGTTCTTTTGAGGTGTCAACCGGTCCGCGCGTTGGCCTGGCGCACCCAGTATTTACGCAGGCTGGCCGCTTCGCCTGTGCCGGACGGGTGCATATACCTGCAAATTTTGCTACGATTCGATAGTTTTCCCCAGAGCCACAGGCAAGGCCACCCGGCACCTCCACATCGCATGGCAACAGACAAAGAACTCAACGACTTCCTCGCGAATGTCGAACGGCGCGCTTTCAAGCAGGCCGTGTATGCGGTGCGCAAGGACGAAGCGGCACTGGACATCGTGCAGGACGCGATGATCAAGCTGGCCGAAAAATACGGCGACAAGCCGGCCGCCGAGCTGCCGATGCTGTTCCAGCGCATCCTGCAGACCACCATCCTCGACTACTTCCGCCGCGAAAAGGTCCGCAATACCTGGGTCAGCCTGTTTTCGGGCCTGGGCCGGCGGGACGAGGACGATGAGGACTTTGATATACTTGCATCATATGAAGCCGAGGAAGGAACGGCCGCTGCCGAGTCCAGCGCCGACCAGGTCGAACGGGCCCAAACCTTGCGCCTGATCGAAAACGAGGTACAAAAACTCCCGGCGCGTCAACGCGAAGCCTTCCTGATGCGTTACTGGCAGGACATGGATGTGGCCGAAACGGCCGAAGCGATGGGAGTTTCCGAGGGCAGCGTAAAGACGCATTGCTCTCGCGCTACGCACACCCTCGCGGAAGCCCTCAAGGCCAAGGGAATTAAATTATGAACACGGACGACATCAACCTGGCGTACAAGATTCGCCACGCGCTCAACGATAATCTTGATGCCCTGCCCGCTTCGACCACGGAGCGGCTCGCCGCTGCGCGCGCCCGCGCGCTGTCGCGCAAGAAGGCCGACGCACCGGCCCGCAAGGCGCAGGCCCGTCCCTTGCTCAACATGCACGCGATGCTGTCGATGTCCGGCCTGGGCCGCATCGCGGTCGCGGCGCCGCTGCTGGCGGCCGTGTTCGGGCTGGCCGGCCTGTACCAGTACGAGCAGCAGCAACGTATCTCCGAGCTGGCCGAGCTGGACGCGGCCGTACTGTCGGACGACCTGCCGCTGACCGCCTATACCGACCACGGCTTCAACGCCTATCTCGCGTCGCAGGCCCAGGGCAAGGCCCAGCCTGCGGCTCAATGAGGGCAAGCGGTTTGCGTCGCATCCTCCTCGCCTGCTCGAGCGCGCTTGCGCTGGCCGCTGCCGCCGCATGGGCCCTGGCCCAGCAGCCGGCGCCGGCCGCCAAGCCGCCTGTCGCCGGCGCACCGGCAGCCGCCGCGCCCGCGCACGGCGTCACCCATGGCGTGGTCAAGGCGCCGGCCAAGATGGCCGAGAAACCCCTGTGGCGCGACCTCAACGCCGCCCAACGCACCGCGCTGGCCCCGCTGGCGACCGAATGGGACCAGATGGATGGCGTGCGCAAGCAGAAGTGGCTCGAAATGTCGAACCACTTCGCCTCGCTCAAGCCGGACGACCAGGCCCGCATCCACGAACGCATGCGTGAATGGGTGCGCCTGACGCCCGCCGAACGCAAGCTGGCACGCGACACCTACAAGCGCACCAGGAAACTGGCGCCGGGCGAAAAGACCGCCACCTGGGAAAGCTATCAGCAGCTGCCGGACGACCAGAAACAGAAGCTGGCCGAGGCCGCCGCTGCGCGCAAGCCCGCCGCCACAACGACGCACACGGCCGCGCCGCTGCGTTCCGGCGCGTCCGGCTGCCCGGCGGGCAAGATCAAGAACAAGGTATCGGCTACGCCGCCGTGCGTGCCGGCGCCCGCTCCTGCCGCGACCGTCGCCCCGGCGGCACAGGCTCCCGCTGCGTCCGCGCAGCCATCCCCGACTTCCCCGCCGGCCAGCGCGCCGGCCGTTCCCGCATCCAATGGCCAGTAACCCAGAAGCGAGCGTCACGCCGACCGTCAAGCGACGGGTCATCTCGATGGTCTACGAAGTGTTCCTGCTGCTCTCGGTCGAGATGCTGGCGACGGCTGCCTACATGCTCATCACGGGCAACCGGCACGATCCGATCTTCCAGTACGCGCGCAACGTCTTCCTGTTTCTCGTCGCCGGCGCCTACTTCACCTGGTGCTGGACCGACAGCGGCCACACGCTGGCGATGAAGACCTGGCGCATCAAGGTGGTGCTGCCGGGGTATGCGCGGGTTCCGTTCCGCGTCGCGGCGGTGCGCTACCTGCTGGCCTGGGGCTGGTTCCTGCCGGCGCTGCTGGTGTGCGCCGCCACCGGGCTGCACGACAAGTCGCAGATCGCGGTCGCGGTCCTGATCGGCATGGTGGGATGGGGCGCGACGGCATTCTTCGACAGGGACCGCCAATTCCTGCACGATCGCCTGGCGGGCACGCGGCTGGTGGCGATACCCAAGCAGGCGCGCAAGCTGGCAGAAGCGGCCTGAATTCATAGTTGCCGTCGTTCCCGCGCAGGCGGGAATCCCATTTTTTGGGCAGGCTACTGACGCCCGCTTCAGCAGGACGCACGCAAAATGGGGTTCCCGCTTTCGCGGGAACGACGTTGCCTGAGTTCATGGTTGCCGTCGGGACGCACAATCCGAAGTTGCCGTCGTTCCCGCGCAGGCGGGAACCCCATTTTGCGTGCGCAGTCACTTCGGTCAACCGAGCAGTGCGCGGACAACTTGGGATTCCCGCCTTCGCGGGAATGACGTTCACTATTTTTTTGCTTGTTGTGCTGTTTTAGAACCGTTCGCGCTCGCCGAGATAGCGCCACTGTCCCGGCTGCAGGCCGGTAACGGCAATGCGCCCGATGCGCGTGCGGCGGATCGCCGAGACGCCGAGCCCCATGCTGCGGCACAGCTTCTCGACCTGCCCCGGCGCGATGCCCTTCCCCGCGAAACGCAGGCGCGTCGGCGTCTGCCAGCTCACCTTCAATCCGCGGTTCAGCAAGGCCAAGCCGCCTTCCGGCATCTGGCCGCTGACGTCGACCAGGTATTCCTGCTCGTAGGGCTGGGCCTTGTCGGTCAGCCTGCGCGCGAGGCCGCCGTGCTGCGTAAATACCAGTAGCCCGCTGGCAGCCATCTCCAACGGGAGGATATGCGTGAGCCTGGACAGGTGGCGCTTCAGGAATCGATCGCGTCCTTCCAGATTGTCCGGCGTGATCAGGTTCAGCGCAGCGACCGCGTCCGCGCCGGCAGGTTTGTGCAGCAGGATCGTCACCGGCTCGATCTCGGTCGCGGCGGCGCCTTCCAGCAGCACGACCTGCTGCTGCCCGGTCACGCGAATGGCAGGGTCCTCGGCGACTTCACCATCCACCGTCACCCAGCCACCCGCAATGTATCGCTCAGCCTCGGCGCGCGAACACGGCAGCATCGCCGCGACGCGTTTGGCCAGGCGGACGCCCTCTTCGTTCATCAAGCTTTGAAATCCTTGAAGAAGGTCTTGAACGCGTCGACGGTGCGCTGTACGTCCTCGCGCGAGACATCGAGGTGCGTCACCAGGCGCGTGTGCGGGCCGATGGAAGCGCGGATCTGCTGGCGCTCCAGGTGCGCGCGCAGCGGCTCGCAAGCGGCGGCCGACATGTCGACGTAGAAGATATTGGTCTGCGGTGTGGTCACCTTCAGTCCTTCGATGTCCGCCAGGCCGCGCGACAGGTTCGCCGCGCTCTCGTGATCGTCGGCCAGGCGCTGCACATTGTGCTCCAGCGCGTAGATGCCGGCAGCCGCGATGATGCCGGCCTGGCGCATGCCGCCGCCCAGCATCTTGCGCCAGCGCCGGCTGCGTTCGATGAAGTCCTTCGAACCCAGCAGCACCGAACCGACCGGCGCGCCGAGGCCCTTCGACAGGCACACCGACACGCTGTCGAAACCCGCAGCCGCGTCGCGCAGGCTGATGCCCAGCTTGACCGCCGCGTTGCAGACGCGTGCGCCGTCGAGGTGGGTGGCGAGGCCTTTGCCATGCGCCAGCGTGGTCGCGGCACGCATGTAGTCCCGGCCCAGCACGCGTCCGCCGATGGTGTTTTCCAGCGCCAGCAGGCGGGTGCGCGCGAAATGGTCGTCGGCCGGCTTGATGTAGCCTTCGATATCGGCCAGCGCGATGCTGCCGTCCGGCTGGTTGGCGATCGGCTGCGGCTGGATACTGCCCAGCACGGCGGCGCCGCCGCCTTCGTACTTGTAGGTGTGCGCTTCCTGGCCGACCATGTACTCGTCGCCGCGGCCGCAGTGCGTCATCAGCGCGATCAGGTTGGTCTGGGTGCCGGACGGCGCAAACAGGCCGGCCTCGAAGCCGAACAGCTCGGCCGCATAGGCCTGCAGGCGGTTGACGGTGGGGTCGTCGGCGTAGACATCGTCACCGACGGGAGCAGCCGCCATCACGGCCCGCATCGCATCGGAAGGATGGGTGACGGTGTCGCTGCGCAGGTCGATCCAGTTTTCGCTATTGCTCATTATCGTTTATTCCGTTTGCGTGGCAGTCTCGGTATAGAAGCGCTGGTCCATCTCTTCCAGCCCCAGCGTCGACAGTACTTCATGCAGGCGCTCGGCCGGACGGCGGCGCGGAAGGTCCTTGTAGGTGGCCACGATCAGCTCGTTCTTCATCGAGTGCTCCCAGCCCACCAGTTCGGTCACGTTGACCTGGTAGCCGTGCGCCTCCAGCTGCAGGCAGCGCAGCACGTTGGTCACCTGGCTGCCGAATTCGCGCGTGTGGATCGGGTGGCGCCACAGTTCGGTGAGCACGTTGCGGCCCAGCTGCCCGCCCTTGTTCTTGCGCAGGACGGACGCGACTTCGGCCTGGCAGCAAGGCACCAGCACGATATACCTGGCCTTCTTCTTCAGCGCGAAATCGATGGCGTCATCGGTCGCGGTGTTGCAGGCGTGGAGCGCGGTGACGACGTCGATGGTCGGCGGCAGCTTGCTCGAGGTGGTCGATTCGGCCACCGACAGCGGCAGGAAGGACATGCCGCCGAAGCCGAGGCGCTGTGCCAGCTCGGTCGATTTCTGGACCAGCTCTTCGCGCGTCTCGATGCCGTAGATGTGCGAGCCGTCTTGCAGGCCCTTGAAGAACAGGTCGTACAGGATGAAGCCGAGGTAGGACTTGCCGGCGCCGTGGTCGACCAGCGTCACGCCGGGATGCTGGGCCAGCACGTCCTTGAGCAGCGGTTCGATGAACTGGTACAGGTGATAGACCTGCTTGAGCTTGCGGCGGCTGTCCTGATTGAGCTTGCCGTCGCGCGTGAGGATGTGCAGTTCCTTCAGCAGCTCGATCGACTGGCCGGGACGCACTTCCGGCGGCAGTTCCGGCGCCTGGACCTTCTTGTCAGGACGCTTCATCGATCCACGCCTGTTGAATCGCTTCGAGGATTTTTTCGCCGCCGCGCGAGTGATCGTCGTCGAAGCCGTCCAGCTCGACCACCCAGTTATGCAGCTGCACGAAGCGCACGCCCGCCGGATCGACGTCCGGGTGCTTGTCGTACAGGGCTTCGGCGATGGCGGAGATGTCGGTCCACTTCATGGCAGCACCTTCAATGGTTCTTTTCGGCCGCGTGGTTGATGGTGTATTTCGGGATTTCGACCACCAGGTCTTCGGTGCCGACGATGGCCTGGCAGGACAGGCGCGAGACCGCTTCCAGGCCCCAGGCCTTGTCGAGCATGTCTTCTTCCTTTTCCTCGGGCTCGCCCAGCGAATCGAAGCCTTCGCGCACCAGCACGTGGCAGGTGGTGCAGGCGCACACGCGATCGCAGGCGTGTTCGATTTCGATGTCGTTGGCGAGCATGGCGTCGCAGATCGACTGGCCGGTCGGCGCTTCGACCACCGCGCCTTCGGGGCAGAACACGGGATGGGGCAGGAATACGAGTTGTGGCACTTCTGTTACCTCATTATTTTGTTAGCTTTAGCACGTCGTTCCCGCGAAGGCGGGAACCCATGCTGAGGCGGCTTAGCTGGCTGTCTATGGGTTCCCGCCTGCGCGGGAACGACGGTTCAACGGCTAACTAAATTTACACCTGATCCAAGGATTTGCCAGCCAGCGCGCTGCGCACGCTCTTGTCCATGCGCGCCGCCGCGAAATCCTCGGTGCCGTGCGCCAGCGCCTGCACCGCGTCGTGGAGCGCGTTCTGGCGCGCCGCGGCGTCGACGGTATCGTCGTTCGATTTGGCCAGCGCCTCGCGCACGGCCATCATCAGGCCGTCGATCGCTGTGCGCTCGTCCAGCGCCAGCAGGTCGCCATCGCCATCCAGCGCCGACTGCGTGGCAAGCAGGATGCGCTCGGCCTCGACCTGCTCTTCGCGCAGCGCGCGCAGCTGCATGTCCACTTGAGCCGACGTGTACGAATCCTGCAGCATGCGCGCGACCTCGTCGTCCGACAGGCCGTACGAAGGCTTGACCGTGATCGAGGCTTCCACGCCGGAGCGCGTCTCGCGCGCCGACACCGACAGCAGGCCGTCCGCGTCCACCTGATAGGTCACGCGGATGCGCGCCGCGCCGGCCGCCATCGGCGGAATGCCGCGCAGCTCGAAGCGCGCCAGCGAGCGGCAATCGGACACCAGCTCGCGCTCGCCCTGCACCACGTGCACCGCCAGCGCGGTCTGCCCGTCCTTGAAGGTGGTGAACTCCTGCGCGCGCGCGCAGGGGATCGTCGAATTGCGCGGGATGATCTTCTCGACCAAGCCGCCCATCGTCTCGATGCCGAGCGACAGCGGGATCACGTCCAGCAGCAGCCAGTCGTCGCCGGGCGCGCGGTTGCCGGCCAGGAGGTTGGCCTGGATCGCGGCGCCCAATGCGACCACCTTGTCAGGGTCGATGTTCGCGTGCGGGATGGTGTGGAAGAACTCGCCCACGGCGCGGCGCACGTGCGGCATGCGCGTCGCGCCGCCCACCATCACCACGCCGTCGACGTCCTCGACCGACACGTTCGCATCGCGCATCGCCTTGCGGATGGCGTTGATGGTTTTGCCGACGAGGTTCCTGGTGATCTCCGCGAAGGTCTCGGCGGTGATCGTGACCTGCACGATTTCGCCGGACTTGAGGATTGCCTCGACCGTGGTGTCGGCGTTCGTCGACAGCAGTTCCTTGGCCTGGCGCGACTTGACCATCAGGGTCGCGGTGTCTTCTTCCGACAGCGGCGCCAGCCTGGCTTCCTCGCGGATGTGGCAGAACAGGCGCTGGTCGAAGTCGTCGCCGCCGAGCGCGGAATCGCCGCCGGTGGACATCACTTCGAACACGCCCTTGGTCAGCTTGAGGATGGAGATGTCGAAGGTGCCGCCGCCGAGGTCGTAGACCGCGTAGACGCCTTCCTTGCCGTGATCTAGCCCGTAGGCGATGGCGGCGGCGGTCGGCTCGGACAGCAAGCGCAGCACGTTCAGGCCCGCCAGCTGGGCCGCATCCTTGGTGGCCTGGCGCTGGGCGTCGTCGAAGTAGGCGGGCACGGTGATGACCGCGCCGACCAGTTCGTCGCCGAGCGAATCCTCGGCGCGCTGGCGCAGCGTGGCCAGGATCTGCGCCGACACCTCGACCGGGCTCTTGACGCCGGCGACGGTACGCAGCTGGACCATGCCGGGGGCATCGACAAAATCGTAAGGCAGGTTCTCGACGTGCGCGATGTCCTTCAGGCCGCGGCCCATGAAGCGCTTGACCGAGACCACGGTGTTCTTCGGATCGGTGGTGCGCGCCGCCATCGCCTTGTAGCCGATGTTGGCGTGGCCATTGGGCAGGTAACGCACGATCGACGGCAGCAGCGAGCGGCCATCCTCGTCGCTGAGCACTTCCGGCGTCCCGCTGCGGACAGTCGCGACCAGCGAATTGGTGGTGCCGAGGTCGATGCCGACCGCCAGCCGGTGCTGGTGCGGCGCGGTGGACATGCCGGGTTCGGAGATTTGGAGAAGTGCCATGTCTGGTGTTACCTGTTTTATTCTTGTGTTAGGTGGGCTCGAGAGCCCACCGTTACGTTTCCAGCGCCTCGAAGGCGTAGTGGACTTCGTCGCCGAATTTATCGAGAAACATCAGCGCGCGCACGTCCTGCGCCGCCTGTTCGTAGCGCGCGGCATCGAGGTCGCGGCCGATCTGCGCCAGGCGCTCCTTGCGCTCGCGCTTGAGCTGCGCATCGAGTTCGTCCAGCGCTTCGGCGTCCTTGGCCGCCCGCGCCTCGCCCAGCGCCTCGCGCCATTCCATCTGCTGCATCAGGAAGTCCATCGGCATCGCCGTGTTCGATTCCGTCTGCAGGTCGATGCCGTTCAACTCGACCAGGTAGCGCGCCCGCTTGAGCGGATTTTTCAGCGTCTGGTAGGCCTCGTTGGCGCGCGTCGCCCACTGCATCGCGACGCGCTTCTCGGCATCGGTCGCGTTGACGAAGCGGTCCGGATGGACCCGGCCCTGGACGTCGCGGTAGGCGGCATCGAGGGACGGCAGGTCGATCTCGAACTTCGCCGGCAGATTGAACAGCTCGAAGTGGTTCTGCATTGGCTTCGGGATCAGATGCGGAAGCTCTCGCCGCAGCCGCAAGCGTCTTTCACGTTCGGGTTATTGAAGCGGAAGCCTTCGTTCAGGCCTTCGCGCGCGAAGTCCAGTTCGGTGCCGTCGATATACGGCAGGCTTTTCGGATCGACGAACACCTTCACGCCGTGCGACTCGAACACATTGTCTTCGGGCGCCGCTTCGTCCACGTACTCGAGCTTGTAGGCCAGGCCCGAGCAGCCAGTCGTGCGCACGCCGAAACGCAAGCCGACGCCCTTGCCGCGACGCTCGAGGTAGCGGTTGATGTGCTTCGCTGCCTTTTCGGTCAGTGTCACTGCCATGTTCTTACCTTTCAGGCGTCCGGGTGCTTGGCCTTGTAGTCGGCCACGGCGGCCTTGATCGCGTCTTCCGCCAGGATCGAGCAGTGGATCTTCACCGGCGGCAGCGCCAGTTCTTCGGCGATCTGGGTGTTCTTGATGGCCAGCGCCTGGTCCAGCGACTTGCCCTTGACCCATTCGGTGACCAGCGAGCTCGAAGCGATCGCCGAGCCGCAGCCGTAGGTCTTGAACTTCGCGTCCTCGATCAGGCCCTGCTCGTTGACCTTGATCTGCAGCTTCATCACGTCGCCGCAGGCCGGCGCGCCGACCATGCCGGTGCCCACGTCTTCAGCGCCCTTGTCGAAGGAACCCACGTTGCGCGGGTTTTCGTAGTGGTCCAACACTTTGTCCGAGTATGCCATTTTGATGCTCCTTGAATTCGTAATTAATGTGCGGCCCATTGGATCGAGCTGATGTCGATCCCGTCCTTGTACATTTCCCACAGCGGCGACAGTTCGCGCAGCTTGCCGACTTTTTCCTTCAGCAGCTTGACGGCGAAGTCGATGTCTTCCTCGGTGGTGAAGCGGCCGATGGTGAAGCGGATCGAGCTGTGCGCCAGTTCGTCGCTGCGGCCGAGGGCGCGCAGCACGTAGGACGGCTCCAGGCTGGCCGAGGTGCAGGCCGAACCGGACGACACGGCGATGTCCTTGACCGCCATGATCAGCGACTCGCCTTCGACGAAGTTGAACGACACATTCAGGTTGTGCGGCACGCGATGTTCCATGTCGCCGTTGATGTAGACCTCTTCGATCTCCATCAGGCCCTTGGCCAGGCGGTCGCGCAGCGCGCGGATGCGGCCCAGCTCGCTGTCCATTTCTTCCTTGGCGAGGCGGAAGGCTTCGCCCATGCCGGCGATCTGGTGGGTCGGCAGCGTGCCCGAACGCAGGCCGCGCTCGTGGCCGCCGCCGTGCATCTGCGCTTCCAGGCGCACGCGCGGCTTGCGGCGCACGTACAGCGCGCCGACGCCTTTCGGGCCGTAGGTCTTGTGCGCCGTGAAGGTCATCAGGTCGACCTTGATCTGTTCCAGGTTGATCTCGACCTTGCCGGTGGCCTGGGCGGCGTCGCAGTGGAAGATGATGCCTTTCTTGCGGCACAGCTCGCCGATCTCGGCGATCGGTTGGATCACGCCGATCTCGTTATTGACCAGCATGACGGAGACCAGGATGGTGTCCGGACGGATCGCCGCTTCCAGCTGCTCGATGCTGACCAGGCCATTGTCCTGCGGCTCGAGGTAAGTGGCTTCGAAGCCTTGGCGCTCCAGCTCGCGCACGGTGTCGAGCACCGACTTGTGCTCGGTCTTGACCGTGATGATGTGCTTGCCCTTGGTCTTGTAGAAGTTGGCCGCGCCCTTCAGTGCGAGGTTGTTCGACTCGGTGGCGCCGGAGGTCCAGATGATTTCGCGCGGGTCGGCGCCGACCAGGGCGGCGACGTTGGCGCGCGCTTCTTCCACCGCTGCCTCGGCGCTCCAGCCGTAGGCGTGGCTGCGCGATGCCGGGTTGCCGAACTGCTCGCGCAGGAAGGGAATCATCTTGTCGGCCACGCGCGGGTCAACCGGCGTGGTCGCCGAGTAGTCCATGTACACCGGGAAGTGCGGGGCGGTGGCGAAGCCTTTTTCGATTTGCTGCTTGTCCAGGGGCGCGTTCATCAGTTCACTCCAATCAATCTTGTCCGACGGCGGCGTGGCTGTTGCGATGCACCACCACGACGTTCTGTTGTTCTTTCTGTTTCTGCTGGTCCACGAGGTCCTGCAGGGTCACCGAGTCGAGGTAATCGACCATTTTTTCGTTCAGCGTGGCCCACAGTTCGTGGGTCATGCAACGGGTGCCGGTGGTGGCATCCGCGCCGTGGCAATTCTCTTTCCCGCCGCACTGGGTGGCGTCGATCGGCTCGTCCACGGCGATGATGATGTCGGCCACGGTCACCTTCTCCGCCGCGCGGGCCAGGCTGTAGCCGCCGCCCGGGCCGCGAATGGATTCGACGATTTCATGCCGGCGCAGCTTGCCGAACAGTTGCTCCAGGTAAGACAGCGAAATGGCCTGGCGCTGGCTGATGCCCGACAGCGTGACCGGGCCTTTGCCTTCGCGCAGAGCAAGATCGATCATCGCAGTCACAGCGAAACGGCCTTTTGTGGTCAGACGCATCACAACCCCGGTTGATGTTAGAATATTGCCCTTGTTTAACCGACCGGGTGTCGGCCGAGGCCGCAGCAAAAACCCGATTAGTTGAATGATTTAGTCAAGTATAGCGCATTTGGCCGGCCCTGTCTTGGCGGCCACCGTTTTACCTTCCGCGCTTTTTCCCGAACTTCCCTCTAGCGAGCCCGCAGTAATTGCATCGGGCCGAACAGCTTTTGCATGCCGTCGTGCCGGATAAAGCTGAGGTTGTACGGGTGCTCGGCGCAGACTTGCGGAAGCTTGGCGGTCTCCGGCAACTTCTTCAATTGCTCGGCGATCTTGCCCCACAGGATCAAGGTAGGGGGCAGCGGCTGCCTGGCCAGCACCGCCAGGACGCTCTGCAGGAAGGGTTGCCAGGCGCGCGCATCGATGGCGGGGGCGACGTGCGGGCGGAATACCAGTGCCGCGTTCAGCAGCAAAAAGCCCTCCTCGGTCAGGTTGTGCTGCAATGCGGCGAGCGTCTGGATGCTGCCGTCGCGGCGTGCGGCGGCGGCGATCGGGGCCATGGCAGCGCCGGCGCAATTGTCGGCTGTGAGTTTGCCGTCGGCGACCAGCAGCATCTTCATGAAATTGCGCAGCGAGGTCGCGCGGTTGACCGCCTTGGACAGGCCGCTGTCGCCCCACAGCTCGCCCACGGCGCCATCCATGAAGCACACGCCAGTGGCGCTGTCGGCGCGCGGGTATGGACCCTCTCCGACCAGCACGTAACGAACTCTATCCAGCGGCAGGGCGAAGGCAGCGAACAGGCGGTTGTCGGTGGGCAGGTAGTGGTCGGCCGCCAGGGTCGGCAGATAGTGCGGATCCGCTTCCATCATCGCTTCCAGGCCGCTGACGAGATGCGGGCGCCAACTGGCGTCCGCGCGGTCGAGTGCGGTAAGAATGAGTTGCGGGATCATTGCGGCGTAGCGACGGTGTGGGGAAACCGGGATTGTACCGTAGCCGCGGGAACAAGCTGATCGGCTCCTTGTCCAACTCGCATGAGCGACGATTTCGACAGCCCGTGGAAGGGCTGAACGCGTTCGCCGCACAGTCGGAATGCCTGCTGCGAAGCGAAAATGCGTTCGCATTGGTCACGGCAGCGCATTTGATGACGCAACAAACGCGAAAACAGCCGGTCAAACGCTTGGCGGCGAAATGGACACTTGCCCGTCTGCTTTACGAACGCCAGTGGAGTCGACAGAGCGTTATCGACCTGTTCATCGTCATTGACTGGATCATGTCCATCCCGAGTGATTTACAGATGAGGCTGATGAACGACATCCGTGAACTTGAGAGGGCACGTAGTATGCCGTACATGAATTCATTCGAGAAATACGGAGTCGAGCTTGGCAGTCGCATCGCCGCTCGCACAATATTGACTAAACTCCTGGAACAACGCTTCGGCATGCTTTCGAGCAAATCAAAAGACCTACTTGAGCAGGCGGAAACAGAGCAGCTGATTCGCTGGAGCACCGCCATCGTCGGCGCGGCCTCCATCGAGGACGTGTTCAAGATGCACTGGCCTTACTCCGCGTCCGGCTGTTGCGACGGATGCGCGTGCGCAAACGCCGGCAGTTGCGTGCAGTTGGCGTTGATGCGCGCAATATTCGGGTACGGCGCAAGGTCGATGTTGAAGCGCTGGGCGTTGAACACCTGCGGCACCAGGAAGCAGTCGGCCAGGGTCGGCGTTTCGCCATGGCAGAAGTCGGCGGCGCCCGGATCACGCGCCAGGTGCCCTTCCAGCGCGGCCAGCCCATCGCTCACCCAATGGCGATACCAGTCGGTCTTGGCTTCTTCCGAAATGCCGAAGGTGTGCACCAGATAGCGCAGCACGCGCAGGTTGTTCAGCGGATGGATGTCGCAGGCGACGATCTGGCACAGCTCGCGCACGCGGGCGCGGCCGAGCGGATCGGGCGGCAGCAGCGGCACGTCCGGGTGGGTGTCTTCCAGATACTCCAGGATCGCCATCGACTGCGTCAGCGTTCCGCGCTCGTCCTGCAGCGCGGGCACCAGCCCGCTCGGATTGATCTGGCGGTACTTCGCTGACAATTGTTCACCACCGTCCTTGAGCAGGTGCACCGGCACCGCCTCGTAGTCCAGCCCTTTCAGGTTGAGCGCGATGCGCACCCGATACGCTGCCGAACTGCGGAAATAGGTATAGAGCTTCATTCTCTCCTCCCCTGGTAGTGGGCGACTTCCTGGTCGATGGCGCCGAAGATGCTCGAGCCTTCCGCGTCGAGCATCTCGATACGCACGGTGTCGCCGAAATGAAGGAAGGGCGTTGCCGGCTTGCCCTGTTCGATGGTCTCGTACATCCGCACTTCGGCCAGGCAGCAATAACCGACGCCGCCGTTGTCGATGCTGGAGCCGTGCAGGCTGCCCTGCTTGTTCGACACGGTGCCGGAGCCGATGATGCTGCCTGCCGCGAGTTCACGCGTCCGGGCCGCATGCGCGATCAGCTGGGCGAAGCTGAAAGTCATGTCCTCGCCGGCGTTGGGGCGGCCGAAGGGTTTGTCGTTGAGCGTCACCAGCAGCGGCAGGTGCAGCTTGCTGTCGCTCCAGGCCGGACCGAGTTCTTCCGGCGTCACGGCGACCGGCGAGAACGCGCTGGCGGGCTTGGACTGGAAGAAGCCGAAGCCCTTGGCCAGCTCGTTCGGGATCAGGTTGCGCAGCGAGACGTCGTTGACCAG
>JAEWEK010000157.1 GCA_023389425.1 Pseudomonadota bacterium
GCTCCAAACAATCCAACTGCCTGTCGGTGGAGCCGCTGGAGACGGAACTGGGCCGCAAGCGCCAGATCAACCAGTCCAGCTGCAACAAGGACTTCTCCTGCGTGACCGGCTTCTGCCCGAGCTTCGTCACCGTCGAAGGCGGCGGCCTGAAGAAGCCGAAGAAAGCGGCGGCAGGCGACAGCGCCTCCGCGCCGGAACTGCCGATGCCGGCCATCCCGGCCACCACCGCGCCGTACGGCATCCTCGTCACCGGCATCGGTGGCACCGGCGTGGTCACGGTCGGCCAGATCCTGGCGGTGGCCGCCCACGTCGAAGGCAAGGGCGCGCTCGTGCTCGACATGTCCGGCCTGGCACAGAAGGGCGGCCCGGTGATGTCGCACGTGAAGCTGGCCGACACCCAGGCCGAGCTGTATTCGACCCGCGTCGGCACCGGCAACGCCGACCTCGTGATCGGCTGCGACCAGATCGTCACCGCCAGCCGCGACGCGCTGTCGCGCATGGGCGAGGGCCGCAGCTGGGCCGTGGTCAACTCGACCGGCGCCACCACCGCTGCCTTCATCCGCGACCCGAACTGGCAGTTCCCCGCCGAAGGCTCGAAAGGCGCGATCGTGCAAGCCTGCGGCGCCGGCAATGTCGATTTCGTCGACGCCGGCCAGGTCGCCACCGCGCTGCTGGGCGATGCGATCGCGACCAATATGTTCATGCTCGGCTACGCCTTCCAGAAGGGCCGCGTGCCGCTGGCGGAAAGCTCGCTGATGAAGGCAATCGAGCTGAACGGCGTGTCGATCCCGTTCAACAAGGCCGCCTTCAACTGGGGCCGCGCCGCCGCGCACGACCTCGCCAGCGTGACCAGACTGGCGCTGCCGGCAAAGGTCATCGAGTTCAAGCGCACGCAGAGCCTGGACGACATCATCGGCCGCCGCGTGGAGCTGCTGACCGCCTACCAGAACGCGGCCTACGCGGAACAATATAAATCGTTTGTCGACAAGGTCCGCACCGCCGAAGCGCAGCTGGGCAAGGGCACGCGCCTGGCGGAGGCCGTCGCCAGATACCTGTACAAGCTGATGGCTTACAAGGACGAGTACGAAGTCGCGCGCCTGTACACCGACCCGGCCTTCATGCAGAAGATCGGCGCCATGTTCGAAGGCGACATCAAGCTCAAGTTCCACCTGGCGCCGCCGCTGATGGCCAAGCGCGACAAACAGGGCCAGCTGCAGAAGAAGGAATACGGCCCGTGGATGATGAAGGCTTTCGGCGTGCTGGCCAGGCTCAAGGGCCTGCGCGGGACGCCGTTCGACGTGTTCGGCTACACCGAAGAACGCAAGACCGAGCGCGCGCTGATCACGCAGTACCGTGGCACGGTCGAGGCCCTGCTGCCGAAGCTGAGCGCGGATAACCTGGCGCAGGCGGTGGCGATCGCCTCCATCCCGGAAGAGATCCGCGGTTTCGGCCACGTCAAGGAGCGCCACCTGGCCGCAGCGAAGAAGAAGGAGGCCGAGCTGGTGGCGGCCTTCGACGCACCGCTGAGCACCCACGCGGCCGCCTAAGCCGCTTCCCGGCCACGGACAGGGACGACATTTGGTCGTCCCTTTTTTTTTGGAGCTGTCACAAACCGCGGGCCCGTTCCGTCTTATGCTGATGCGGCCACCCGAGGAACCATCATGAGCGACGCCCCCGACACCATTTTCGACGCGCTGCGTCCGCGCCTGTTCTCCATGGCCTATCGCATGCTCGGCATCCGCGCCGAAGCGGAAGACGTGGTGCAGGAAGCATGGCTGCGCTGGAACGCCAGCCCGCACGACACCCTGCAGTCGCCCGAGGCCTGGCTGGTCACGATCGTCACCCGCCTGTCGATCGACCACCTGCGCGCGGCCAAGGCGGAGCGCGAGGCCTACACCGGCTTCTGGCTGCCGGAACCGCTGGTCGATGTCGATGCGTCCACGCCCGAGCGGCTGGCGGAGCAGGCCAGCGAGCTGTCGATGGCGCTGATGTGGGTGCTGCAAAGGCTGAGTCCCGAGGAGCGTGCCGCCTTCGTGCTGCGCCAGGCCTTCGACGAAGACTATGCCGACGTCGCCGCCACGCTCGGCAAGAGCGAGGCCGCCTGCCGCCAGCTGGTGCACCGCGCCGCCGAGCGCGTGCGCCAGGAGCGGGTCCGCTTCGAGGTCCCGCGCGAAGCCCACCGGACGCTGGTGGAACGATTCATGCACGCCGCGCGCGCCGGCGACCGCCCGGCGATGATGGCGCTGTTCGCCGACGACGTTCACCTCGTCAGCGATGGCGGCGGCAAGGTGCCGTCCTTCGGAAAGCTCATCAGCGGCGTGCAGCGCCTGGCCAACCTGTACTACGCCGTGTGGCGCCGCCATGCGGCCGAGTACCGTGCCGCCACCATCAACGGCGAACCGGGGCTGCTGCGCTACGTCGACGGCGTGCTGGAGTCGGCCCAGGCCTTTGCCATCGACGGCGGCCGCATCGCCGCCATCTACACGGTGCGCAATCCCGACAAGCTGGCGCGCATCGCCGCCTGATTTTTTTTCGCGTGCCTGTCACAGGAGCGCGCGCAGCCGCGTCTTATGGGCATGGGCGGCCGCAAGGTGCGGCTGCCATCGACCCAAGGAGAACACCATGACGCACCAGGCTCGCCTGCCTTACTTCAAGCTCGCGCCCAAGGCCTTCCAGGCCATGTACGCCCTGTCCAATGCCATCCGCAAGGAACTGCTGGGCGTGCGCCTGACCGAGATCGTTTTCCTGCGCGTCTCGCAGATCAACGGCTGCGCCTACTGCATGGACATGCACTGGCGCGACCTGGTCCAGCAGGGAATGGATCCGCGCCACATCAACGCGGTTGCCGGCTGGCGCGAGGCATCCTGGTTCACCGAGCGCGAGCGCGCCGCGCTGCGCTGGGCCGAGATCGTGAGCAACATCCCGCAGCGCGATCCGTCGGATGAGGAATTCGCCGCGCTGCGCGAGCACTTCAGCGACGAAGAGATCGCGGAGCTGGCCTTTGCCGTCGCCACCATCAACAGCTGGAATCTGCTCAGCGTGAGCTTCCGCAACCCGGTGCCGGTCGAGTGATCCACGCCGCGGCTCGTCGTTTTCCCAGCGGGCAGACTGTGCGTTTCATGCCACAGTCGCGGCGTCAAAACTGAGCAGGATCGAGCCAACTTCCTGTTTTGTTGCGGCTGTTACAGTTCGTTGCTCCACGGCTGGCGGGCCCGACTATAATCGGCCGAATGACACCGCAATCCGCTCGCCCAGGCCGCATGACCGCAATCGCCCGACTCTTCACTTCCGCGCTGGCCGCGGCCCTGCTGCTGGCGGCATGCGGCGGCGGCGGCGGCGCTCCCTCGATCGGCGGCACCACTCCTCCTCCCACCGGTTCTACGGGCGGGGATGGCGGCGGAACGGTGGCGCCCGATCCCATCCCGAGCTCGACCGAAACCTGGGGCTACTGGAACTCGTGCGCCAAGCCGCGTACCGGCGTCGATGCCAGCGGCAAGGCATTCCCGGACCGCCAGGGCACGCTGCTGGATGAGCTGCGCTTCCTGCGCGGCTGGGCCGACACCTACTACCTCTGGTACAACGAGATTCCGACCGACTTCCACATGGCTGACTTCAGCAATGCGATCGACTATTTCGCCAAACTCAAGACGCCTGCGCTGACCCCGTCCGGCAAGCCGAAGGACAAATACCACTTCACCTACGCGACCGCGGACTGGGACGCGATGAACGCGGGCCTGAATCTCGGCTACGGCATCACCTGGGCGTCCAACAGCGCCACCGCGCCGCGCAACTGGCTGGCCACCGTCATCGAGCCCGGCTCGCCGGCCGCCGCCGCCGGGCTGCAGCGGGGCGACCTGCTGCTCTACGTCGACGGCGTCGACTTCGTCAACGGCTCGGACAAGGCCTCGGTCGACAAGATCAATGCCGGCCTGTTCCCGGCGGCGGTAGGCGAGACGCACACGCTGATCCTGCGCCGCAACGGCAACAACATTACCGCGACGATGAACGCGACCTCGGTGGTCACCGCGCCGGTGAAGAACGTGAAGGTGATCGACAGCGCGGCCGGCAAGGTCGGCTACATGGACTTCTCGAGCTACAACAACGTCTCGGAGAAGCAACTGGTCGACGCGTTCACCCAGCTCAAGGCGGCCAACGTCACCGACCTGGTGATCGACATGCGCTACAACGGCGGCGGCCTGCTGTACGTCGCCAGCGAGCTGGCCTACATGATCGCCGGCCCGTCCGCGACCTCGGGCAAGACCTTCGAGCGCCTGCAGTACAACGACAAGACCGCGACCCAGGCCCCCATCGAGTTCCGTTCGGCGGCCTACGGCTTCAGCGCGCCCAACCCGATCAGGGCAGGCACCGCGCTGCCTTACCTGGGCCTGAAACGGGTGACCGTGCTGACCACCAAGGGCACCTGCTCGGCCAGCGAATCGGTCATCAACGGCCTGCGCGGCGTCGACATCGAGGTCAACCTCATCGGCGCCACCACCTGCGGCAAGCCCTACGGCTTCACGCCGACGCCGAACTGCGGCACGACCTATTTCTCGATCGAGTTCGTGGGCGTGAATGACAAGGGCTTCGGCGACTACCCGGATGGCCTGGCGCCGACCTGCACCGTGGCGGACGACATGACCCACGCGCAGGGCGATCCGGCCGAGGGCCTGCTGGCCGCCGCGCTGGCCTACAACCAGACCAGGTCCTGCCCGGTCAGCGCCAGCTCGCTCGCGCGCGCCCAGACCCAGGCGCTGGACCTCGTGCGCCCCGACGCGGCGATGATCAAGGTGATGCCGAACCGCCTGCGGTGACGCGGCGCCAGCCGTTTCCCGCGCGCCGGGGAAGGGCTGGCACAGGCGGCCGCGTTCGCGCGGTGTGAACGCGACTATAATCTCCGGCTTTCCCCTCCTCCGCCGGAGCTTTCGATGATCCGTTCCGCTGTATTGACCGCGCTGCTGGCCGCCGCGCCGCTGGTGCAAGCCGCCCCCGACCTCGCCACTTTCTCCGAACGCTCCGGCTTCGAGCAGACCGGCCACTACGACGAAGTCGTCAAGTTGTGCGCCACCTTCCAGCAGGCCTGGCCGAAGCAGGTGAAATGCACTCAGTTCGGCGTCACGCCGGAAGGCCGGCCGATGCTGGCGCTGGTGGCCAGCGGCAGCGGCGCGCTGACGCCGCAGGCCGCGAAGAAGCAAGGGCTGCCGGTGACCCTGGTCCAGGGCGGCATCCACGCGGGCGAGATCGACGGCAAGGACGCCGGCTTCCTCGCGCTGCGCGAACTGCTCGAAGGCCGTGTCGCCAAGGGCGCGCTGGACCAGCAGGTGCTGGTCTTCGTCCCCGTCTTCAACGTCGACGGCCACGAGCGCTTCGCCAAGTGGAACCGCCCGAACCAGCGTGGTCCGGTCGAGATGGGCTGGCGCACCACCGCGCAGAACTTCAATCTCAACCGCGACTACGTGAAGGGCGACGCGCCCGAGATGCAGGCCATGCTGGCGCTGGTGAACGCTTGGGATCCGCTGGTGCAGGTCGACCTGCACGTCACCGACGGCGCCAAGTTCCAGCACGACGTCTCGATCCAGGCCGAGCCGGTGAACTCGGGCGACACTGAATTCCGCAAGGCCGGGCTGGCGCTGCGCACCGGCGTCATCGCCGGCATCAGCCAGGAAGGTTCGAGTCCGCAGTCCTACTACATGTCTTTCCTGAAGACCGACGATCCGTCCTCCGGCTTCTCGGACATGGTGTACGAGCCGCGTTTTTCGACCGGCTACTTCCAGCTGCGTAACCGCATCAGCATGCTGGTCGAGACCCATTCGTGGAAGGATTACCCGACCCGGGTGCGCATCACCCGCAACACCATCGTCTCGATCCTGCGGCAGGTGGCGCAACACGGCCGCCAGTGGCAGCAGGATGCCGCCGCCGCCGACCAGCGTGCGCGGCATCTCGCCGGCCAGTCGGTGCCGCTGTCGTACAAGGCGACCGAGCGCACACGCATGGTCGACTTCAACGGCTATGCCTACACCCGTACCCAGTCGGACGTGTCGGGTGCGATCATGATCCACTACGACGAGAGCAAGCCGCAGGTCTGGCACGTGCCGCTGCGCGACGAGGTGGTGCCGGACGTGCAGGCGGCCGCGCCGGGCGCCGGCTACATCGTGCCGGCCGCTTTTGCCCGGATGGTCGGCGACAAGCTCAAGCTGCATGGCATCGCCTACCGCGTGCTGGACAAGGCGCGTGACCGCGCCGACGTCGAGGCCTACCGCGCCGACCAGGTCAACTTCGCGAAGACCTCGTTCGAATCGCACCAGCGCCTGTCGCTGCAGGGCAGCTGGAAGAGCGAGCCGCGCGCGATCGCGAAGGGTTCGCTGTTCGTGCCGATCGCGCAGCCGAAGGCGCGCCTGGTGATGGCGATGCTGGAGCCGCAGGCGCCGGACTCGCTGCTGCAGTGGGGCTTCTTCAACAACGCCTACGAGCGCAAGGAGTACATGGAAGCCTACGTGGCCGAAGACGTGGCGCGCGAACAGATGGCGGCCGATCCGGCGCTGGCCGCGGAGTTCCGCCGCAAGGTGGAGACCGACGAGGCCTTCGCCAGGAATCCGCATGCTCGCCTGGAGTTCTTCGCGCGCCGCCATCCGTCGTGGGATGAGCGTCTCAACCTGTATCCGGTGATGCGTACCAACGTGGCGCTGTAGGCCTGCCCGCAAAATGGGGTTCCAGCCTTCGCTGGAACGACGTTGGCTCCTAAAGTTGCCGTCGTTCCCGCGCACGCGGGAACCCCATTTGACCTTGGCAGAGCTTGCCCCCAAACGGATCGCTGATCTCCTGATCGCGAAATGGGGTTCCAGCCTTCGCTGGAACGACGTTGGCTCCTAAAGTTGCCGTCGTTCCCGCGCACGCGGGAACCCCATTTGACCTTAGCAGAGCTTGCCCCCAAACGGATCGCTGATCTTCTGGTTGGCGTAATCGATCCCCGACAGCTCGCTGTACTGCGCCAGCGTGCGCACGCTGCCCAGGCCATAGGCGCCCGGCAGCCCGTCGCCCATCAGCAGCCGGTTCAGGCGCTGGCGCGCGCGCTCCAGCAGGTAGCTGGAACGGAAGGCGCGCCTGGCCTCGGTCTCGCCGTGCCAGTGGTGGGTCTGGTAGGCCGTTCCTTCGCTCTTGTACAGGTGGTAGACCGGGATCAGCAGCGGGTGGAAGATGTCCCAGCCGCGCGTGAACGCACGCACCGCCAGGCTCTGCTCCTCGCCGTGGAAGTAAAGGTAGGGGTCGTAGGGAACCTCCTCGACGAAGCTGCCGGCCGCGAACAGGAAGCCGGCCGAGACGTGGCAACCCAGCACCGGCTCGTCGGTGAACAGGTGGCGCGCCATGAAGCGCAGCACCGCGTCGTCCGGCGTCGGGTTCTTCTCCGGATGCGGGCGCAGCACCAGCGCGGTGCGGCCTTCGTTCTTCATCGGCTGCGGCACGCCGTCGACGAAGTCGAAGCGGTAGGGATAGGTGCTGACGATGGGCTTGGGCGAACGTTCCTTGAGCCTGGCGTGCTGCGCCAGCAGTTTCTCGTCCCAGGCTTCCTCGAACAGCATGTGCGAATCGATCTGCAGGATGAAGTCCTCGCCGTCGTACAGCGAGAACGCGGTGGCGCGCGCCCAGCAGACGCCGAGGGTATCCTGCGGATGGAGATGCACGTAGCGCACCTGCCGCGCGAACGGCAGCGCGCCAATGGCTGCACGCTGGTCCTCCGCACTCTGGTCGACCACCGCGAAGGACAGGCGCTCCGGGTGGCGCGCCTTGGCCACCGCATCGGTGAGGGTGAAGAACAGCATCGGGTCGAGGTAGGACGCGATGCTGACGAAGATCGTCTGGTTCATGTTGTTCGGGCGACGTAGGAAGCTCGGATGCTAGCCAACGTGCCGCCCTCGCACCCCGCGCTGGATCAATCGTGCGCTGCGCCGCGCCTGTTCCCGTCGGGGTGGCGGCGCGCTGCCTGCTCACCAAAAGTACCGGATGCCAAGCGTAGCACGGTTAATTGCAATTGCGTAAAGAACTTTTGGCGCCCGGCATGCCCGGCAAGCTCAGGGTAGCGAGCTGAGCCTGACCGTACGCAGCTTGCCGCCGGGACCTGGCGTGAGCTGGTACAGGCGGCTGTACTCGTTGTCCGGGATCTCCTTGTCGGCCTCGGCGCCGCCGAAGGCGCGCACCAGGTCCGGCACCGTGTTCGAGTGGCCCACCACCAGCACCGCGCCGTCCAGCGCGCGCACCTTGTCCACCAGCGCCTGCGGCTGGCGCGGATCGTAGGCCTCGACCGCGACCATGCTGTCCGCGGCCGTGGGCTGGGCGGTCTGGCGGGTACGCGCGGTAGGCGTGCTGAACACGTGGACGATGCCGGCCTGGCGCAGGATGGCGGCGAGATTGCGGGCCCGTTGCTGGCCGCCGGCGGTCAGGTCCGGGTCCTTGCCCTCGGCCCCTTTTTCCGCATGGCGCACGATGTAGATGGCGCTCGGTTCGGCCGCCGCGAAGGCCGGAGCCAGCAAGGCGGCAAGCAGCGGGAGCGCGCGCAGCAGGGAGGTGGTCATGTGCATCCTTTCCGGTGAAGAGCCGGCGAGGATGTTAGCACGAAGAAAAGGCTCAAATACCGGCGTACCACTCGTAGCCGAGGTCCTCCCAATAGCCGCCCTTGCCCCCGCGGATGCCGTCGAGGCGGTCCACCAGCGCGACCCGCATCAGGTACTTGGCGTGCTTGTAGCCCAGCTGGCGCTCGACCCGCAGCCGCAGCGGCGCGCCGTTGGCGACAGGCAGCGCCGCGTCGTTGAGCGCGTAGGCGAGGATGGTCTGCGGATGGAAGGCTTCGGCCAGGTCGATGCTTTCGTAATAGGTGGACTGCGGCGACTCTTCCATCTGGTCGGCGCACTCGAATACCACATAGCGGGCGCCCGGCAGCGGGCCGGCCAGCCGCAACACGCGCGCCAGCTGCACGCCGGTCCACTTGCCGATCACGCTCCAGCCTTCGACGCAATCATGGCGCGTGATCTGGGTGCGCGACGGCAGCATCTTCAGTTGCGCGAGGCTCAGCTGCAGCGGCGTGCGCACCGCGCCGCCGACTTGCAGCGACCAGTCGCGAAAGCCCGTGGCCATCAGTTCGCGGTAGCGCGCGCTGTCGGGAAGGCTGGTGCCGTTGCTGCGGAAAACTCCGCTGACCTGGTCCGGCGCGAATTCCTGGGCCAGCGCGCCCGGGCCGGCGATGCCGTTCTGCGCCCGGCGGCTGAGGAACTGCGCTTGTCGCAAGAATGTGGTGAAGGCATCGTTGTCGGACAGGCGGTCGCAGGCGCCGAGCGCACCCGCTCCGGCCGATGCCGCGGCCAGGCGCAGGAAGCGGCGCCGATCGATGCTCATGGCGCATCCTCCGGCAGGCGGTAGCGTCCCGTCACCATCGAGCGCAGGTTGTTCCACAGTCCGGTGACGATCACTTCGAACACGTGCACCAGCACGAAGGCGAGCAGGCAGAAGGCCGCGATGAAGTGCAGGGTGCGCGCCGACTGCCGCCCGCCGAGCCAGTCCACCCAGCCGGCGCCGAACAGGGCATCCATGTGCGGCGACATCGCCAGCCCGGCCACCACGATCAGCGGCAGCAGCACGAAGATCACCGTCAGGTAGGCGAGGTTTTGCAGCACGTTGTAGCGCCGCGCCGCCGCAGCGCCGGGATGGCGCAACAGCAAGTGCTCGCGCACGGAGCGGCCGATGCCGCGCAGTTCGGGACCGGTCGGTACCAGGTCGCGCCGCAGGTGGCCGCTGCCGACCGTGTAGGCGAGGTAGGCGGCGCCATTGATGACGAAGATCCAGGCGAAGAACAGGTGCCAGTTGCGCGCCGTCGCCAGGTATTGCGGACCAGGAATCGTGGCCCATGCGGGAAACGCCCGTGCGACCGGCGCGCCGGCGACGGTGGAAGTGCCGAGTACGCCGCCCGTGGCGAACGTGCGGTGGCCGATCCGGGTGATACCGTGCGCGGCGCCGTCCGTCCCCTCGGTCGCCGTGATCGACAGCAGGGGATGCGCGAAGTCGGACTGCCGTCCCCAGTACAGCTGGGGATGGGCGTTGAAGATGCCCAGTCCGCTCATCAGCATGATGAAAAAACAGACCACGTTCACCCAATGCATGACCCGCACCGGCAGGCGATGGCGATAGATGGTTGGCTGGGCGCCGTCCGGGGTCTCATGCACGTCGCATCTCCCGTGGGTTCCACGAAAGTAGTATGCGCCTTTTTCGGCCCCGCCGTAGGGCGCGCGCTGAACGAAACCGTTTTCCTTCCCGCTTCCGGCCGGTGCGCCGGCTGCTTCTCATAGGGAAGTGCCGGCTGCCCTGCCTTACTACAGTAGTTTTTGCCAAAAGGCAAGCCCCTGTTTCCCGGGTGATATTTCCATCTAAAAATTTGTGGTTAATAGAAAACAATCATTAAAAAGCACTTAAATCTTGGAGAAAATCAATTTAGTATGTACCGACGTAAATTTCCGTAAAGCTACGTGAATTTCCGTAACCAGAAAATTCCAAAGACCAAGGGAGAGAACCTTGCAACACGAATTCCA
>JAEWEK010000170.1 GCA_023389425.1 Pseudomonadota bacterium
CAGGCGATGGTGATGAACAGGAAGGGGAACAGGCTGCCGGCGAAGACCGGGCCGGTGCCGTCGACGAACTTCGTGAAGGCCGGCATCTTGATGTCCGGCTGCAGCACGATGATCGCGAAGGCCAGCATCAGGATGACGCCGATCTTCACGAACGTGGAGATGTAGTCGCGCGGGGCGAGCAGCAGCCACACCGGCAGGATCGAGGCCAGGAAGCCGTAGGCGATCACCAGCAGGGCCAGCGTCGGTGCGCCGCCGGCGCGCGAGATGATGCTGTTTTCGCCGACGTCCTTGGCGATCTGCGTGAGCGTGTCCGGGGTGATCACGAAGCCCCAGTTGGACACCGCCGCCGCCGCCGTGTGCACGGTGGTACCGATCACCGCGGCCGGGCTGTTCATGGCGAAGTAGATGCCCGGGTCGATGGTCGAAGCTGCCACCAGCGCCATGATGGCGACGAAGGATTCCATCAGCATGCCGCCGTAGCCGATGAAGCGCGCATGCTCTTCATTCTCGATCATCTTCGGCGTGGTGCCCGATGCGATCAGCGCGTGGAAGCCCGACACCGAACCGCAGGCGATGGTGATGAACAGGAAGGGGAACAGGTTGCCCGACCATGCCGGGCCGGTGCCGTCGATGAAGCGGGTCAGGGCCGGCATCTGCATCATCGGCGCCACCAGCACGATGCCGATGGCAAGCGCGACGATGGTGCCGATCTTGAGGAAGGTCGACAGGTAGTCGCGCGGCGCCAGCAGCAGCCACACCGGGATCACCGAGGCGACGAAGCCGTAACCGATCAGCATCCAGGTGATCTGGGTGCCGGTGAAGGTGAACAGCGGGGCCAGCGTGGCCGAGTCGTGCACGTACTGGCCGCCGACGATGGCGCCCATCAGCAGCACGAAGCCGATCAGCGACACTTCGCCGATGCGGCCGATGCGCACGAAGCGCGAGTAGATGCCCATGAACAGCGCGATCGGGATCGTCGCCATCACGGTGAAGGCGCCCCACGGCGAATTGGTCAGCGCCTTGACCACGATGAGGGCCAGCACCGCCAGGATGATCACCATGATCATGAAGGTGCCGACCAGCGCGATCACGCCGGGGATCTCGCCCATTTCGGACTTGATCAGGTCGCCCAGCGAGCGGCCGTCGCGGCGCATCGACATGAACAGGACCATGAAGTCCTGCACCGCGCCGGCGAACACGACGCCTGCCAGGATCCACATCACGCCCGGCAGGTAGCCCATCTGCGCGGCCAGCACCGGGCCGACCAGCGGGCCGGCGCCGGCGATCGCGGCGAAGTGGTGGCCGAACAGGACGTAGCGGTTGGTCGGGACGAAGTCCAGGCCATCGTTGAATTTGTAGGCCGGGGTCTGGCGCGTGCGGTCCAGGCCGGCGACCTTGGTGGCGATGAACTTGCTATAGAAGCGGTAAGCGATCAGGTAGACGCAGACGGCGGCCGCGACCACCCACACCGCGTTGATCGATTCGCCGCGCTTGAGCGCAACGTACGCGAGCGACACCGCGCCCACGAGAGATAGCGCAGCCCAACCGAGCTGGCTTGTCAGTCGTTTCATTTTGACTCCTCCATGTTTTAGCTTTTCTGCCTGAGCGCCGCCTTGGCTGGTGACAATTTCGGCAGTCTTGTGGAAAGTATCTTGCACCCCATATGCATGGACAAGCGCAAGAGTACGCAGGCGTCTAGGTAGGACTACGTAGGCGTTTGTGCGCTTTCAGGCTTAGAATTACCGCTGGAAAATCATTCGGAATCCTCGCTTGAAGCTCAGGCAAAAGGTCATCTTCCTGGCGATCGCGCCGCTGATCGTGGCGCTGTGCGCCATTGCGCTGTTCGTGCACCAGCAGGCGGACACGCTCGCCCGGCAGCAGCGCGCCACCATCGAGCAGGCTTATCTCGCCACCAAGCAGGCCGAGCTGCAGCACTACGTCGAACTGGCCCAGCATTCGATCGCGCCGCTGCTCGCGTCCGGCAAGTCGGACGCGGCGACCCAGGCCGAGGCGATGCGGATACTGTCGAATCTGAGCTACGGCGACGACGGCTATTTCTTCGTCTACGACATGCAGGGCAACAGCCTGATGCACCCGCGCCAACCGGAACTGGTGGGGCGCAACCTGTTCAATCTGCGCGATGCGCACGGCGCCCTGACCATCCAGCGCCTGCTGGCGCGCACCCGCGCCGGCGGCGGCTTCGAACGCTACAACTGGACCAAGCCCTCGACCGGACAGGAGGTGGGCAAGCTGGGCTACGTGGTGCCGGTCCCCCAGTGGAACTGGATGATGGGCACCGGTATCTACCTCGACGACGTGAATGCCGCGCTGGCGAAAGTCGACGCGCAGGAGTCGGCTAATATCGCGGCGACGATGTGGTGGATCGCGGGGCTGGCGATCCTGTCGGCGCTGGTGGTGGGCGGCTGCGGGCTGCTGCTCAATATCAGCGAGCACCGCGTGGCCGATGCGACGCTCAAGGCGCTGGCGCAGCGCGTGGTGGAATCGCAGGAGCACGAGCGGGCGCGCCTGTCGCGCGACCTGCACGACGGGATCAGCCAGTGGCTGGTGTCGATCAAGCTGCAGATCGAGGCCGGCATCATCAAGTTGAACGGCAGCCCGGAAGACCAGCAGCAGGCGCGTGTCCGCTTCGAACGCACCGCGGAGGAGCTGAACAAGGTGCTGGGCGAGGTGCGCCGCATCTCGCACGACCTGCGCCCGGCTCTGCTGGACGACTTGGGCCTGGCCGCCGCGCTCGACCACCTCGCGCACGAATTCGCGGAGCACAGCGGCATCGTGGTCGGCTTCAAGGTGCAGGGCGATACCGAGGGCGTGCCGCCGGTCGTGGCCACTGTCCTGTTCCGCATCGCGCAGGAAGCGCTGACCAATATCGAGCGCCACGCCGGCGCGCACAAGGTCGCCGTCTCGCTCACGCGCCTGGGCCGCAAGCTGGACCTGCACGTGATCGACGACGGCAACGGCTTCGATTCCGACAGCGTGGCCGTTCATCCGCAGCGGGGCATCGGCCTGCGCAATATGATCGAGCGGATGGACGCCATCGGCGGCACCATGCGCATCGATTCGTCGGCGCAGGGCACGGTCGTGCGGGCCAGCGTCGAACTGGCGAAGGAGGCAGCATGACGACGGTTCGGATCCTGCTGGTCGACGACCACCCGCTGGTGCGCGACGGCTTGCGCGCGCGCCTGGAAGCGGTGCCGCATTTTAGCGTGGTGGCGGAAGCCGGCAGCGCCGACGAAGCCTTGCAGCGCGCGGGCGCGGCGGACCTGGTCCTCATGGACATCAATATGCGCGGCGCCAGCGGCATCGAGGCTACCGCGCAGATCGTGCGGCGCTATCCGGAGGTCGCGGTGCTGATCCTGTCGATGCACGACAAGCTCGAATACGTGACCCAGGCGATGCAGGCCGGCGCGCGCGGCTATGTGCTGAAGGACGCGCCGGGCAAGGACATCGTGCTGGCGATCGACACCGTGATGGCCGGCGGTATTTACTACAGCCCGGCGCTGGCGCGCCAGCTCGCGCGGCCGTCGCAGCAGGACAACCAGCTGACCGTGCGCGAACAGGAAGTGCTGCGCCATATCGCCAGCGGCCAGTCGAACAAGCAGATCGCACGCGATCTCGCGCTGTCCGTGCGTACGGTGGAAACGCACCGCCTGAACATCAAGCGCAAGCTGGGCATCGAAGGGCAGGCGGAACTTATCCGTTTCGCGGTTCAACACCTCGGCTCGCCACTGTAAACCTGACATCACGTTACGTCGTTCCCGCCTGCGCGCGACGATGTGCCGCACTTTTTATTGCGTTCGTATAACCATTGCACTAAGATTGCCGAACTATCCATTAAGAAATGCCCGATGCTAGCATTGGATGCTGCCCGGTTTCCGTTGGTAGACTTCGAGTTCGTTGCCAACGCGCAGAACGAGTGGGTTGCATTAATCGTGCGGCCCCATTGCGTTCCTGGAACTGATTTCCTGCGAGCACTGTTCGGTTCCTCCGACCTGCTCACGGCCATCGCGCCGCTCGACTGCCTGCTGCCGCTGGAATCGGCCGAGGCGCTGACTCCTTCACTCTACGACATCCTGCCGCCCAATCGCGTCGCCTTCATGCTGCCGGCCGCCGTGCTGGCGCGCGAACCGGAAGCACGCGCCGCCGCGCGGCTGGCCGACGAGGGCTATCGCGTGCTGGTGGACGGCGTGGCGCCCGAGGGCAGCAAGCTGCCGGCCTTCCTGCGTACCGGCGCACGCGATTGCGCCCACGCCGCGCCGGCGCCGGTCTCGCCGCTGTTCGGGCCGCACCTTGCGTACGAGGTCGACGATTCCGGCCGCTTTGCCGAATGCGAGGCTGCCGGCTATGAATGGTTCTGTGGCCGCTATCCGATGACGGCGCCGCAGCCCGAGTCCGGGCATGACGGCACCTCGCGCCGCCGCCTGCTGGCGCTGCTCGCGCTGCTGGCGCGCGACGCCGACACGTGCGAGCTAGAACAGATGCTCAAGCAGGATGCGGCGCTGTCCTTCCACCTGCTCAAACTCGTCAATTCCGCCGCGTTCAGCGTCAACATCGAGATCACCAGCTTCGCGCAGGCGATCCACGTGCTGGGGCGGCGCCAGCTGCAGCGCTGGCTGCAACTGCTGCTGTATGCACACCAGCGCGCCGACGGCCCGCCCAACCTGCTATTGCCGCTGGCCGCGATGCGCGGCGCGCAGATGGAAGCGCTGAACCGCGAACACGGCGGCGACCGCGACCAGCAGGACCTCGCATTCATGGTCGGCGCCTTCTCGCTGCTCGACCGGCTTTTCGACACTCCCATGGAAGACATCATCGGCGCGTTGCGCCTGCCCGCGCACGCGCTCGATGCGCTGCTGCGGCGCGAAGGCCGGCTCGGCGAACAACTGGCGCTGATCGAGGGCAGGGCGGACGCCGTGCGCCATGCGCAAGCCGGGATCGCCGCCGACGTGTGGTGGCGCAGCCAGCTGCAGGGCTGGCAGTGGGCGATACAGGTGGGGCGCCATGTCTGAGCACCGCATCGACTTCGCCGCCGCCAACGCGGCCGTGTGCGACGCCATGCTGCGCCTGCGCGGCGAAGCACTGAACGATGAACTGGGGCGCATCGCGCGTGCGCTGCTGGGCAGCCCGCACGGCGCCTACATCTCTCTGGATGGGCAGGCGCCCGCCGAGGCGTTTGCCGGCGTGCTGCGGCAGGTAGTGGAGGCGGACGGCATCCAGTTCGGGTACTTCGAACTGACTGGCGATTTCAACGACGCGCAGCGGCGCGAACTGGCCAGCCTCGCGGCGCTGACCGCGACCCTGACCCAGGTGCAGTCGATGGCGCAGCGCGCGACGCGGGCCTATGCCCAGGTCGAAGGGCAGCTCGCTCACCAATCGCAGATCCTCGACCAGATCCACGAATCGGTGCTGACCACCGACCTGCTGGGCTATATCACCAGCTGGAACAAAGGCGCCGAACGCATGTTCGGCTACACCGAGCTGGAAGCGGTGGGCACGCACATCCTGTTCCTGTATGCGGACGAGGAGGGCGGCTTTTCAGACAGTATCACCGAACACGGCGGCCGCATGATGGAAGTGCGGCGCAAGCGCAAGTCCGGCGAAGAGTTCTGGGCCAGCCTGTCGCTGTCGCCGCTGTGCGACCTCGAAGACAAGCCGGTGGGCCTGATCGCCTACCTGACCGATATCACCGAGCGCAAACTGGCCGAGGACCGGCTCAACCATCTCGCGTATTACGATGAGCTGACCGGCCTGCCCAACCGCACGCTGTTCGCGCGCCTGGTCGACCAGGCGCTGATGGTCGCGCAGCGCAACGTGGGCACCGGCTGCATCCTGTTCGTCGACCTGAACCGCTTCAAGCTGGTGAACGGCACCCTGGGCCGCCAGACCGGCGACGAGCTGCTGCGCCTGGTGTCGCGGCGCTTCAAGGACGTGCTGCGCGAGGAAGACGTGCTGGCGCGCCTGACCGGCGATGAATTCGCGGTCGGCCTGTTCGACATCCGCCAGCACTTCGAAGCCACGACCGTCGCGCAGAAGCTGCAGGCGGTGCTGGAAGAACCCTTCCTCGTCGATGGGCATGAGCTGCGTGTGGGCGCCAGCATCGGCATCAGCGTCTACCCGACCGATGGCGACGATGCCGAATCGCTGCTGCGCATGGCCGACATCGCGATGGAGCGCGCCAAGCAGACCAGCGATAATCCGGACCGCGCCGTCGCCTTCTACAGCACCGAGATGAACCAGGGGATGCAGGAGCGGATGCGGGTCGAATCGGGCCTGCGCCACGCGCTAGGCCACGGCGAGCTGACCTTGTACTACCAGCCCAAGTTCGAGATCGGCAGCGGCCAAATCGTCGGCGCCGAAGCGCTGGTACGCTGGGTGCATCCGGAGCGCGGCATCGTGCCGCCGGCCGAATTCATTCCGATGGCCGAGACCACAGGCCTGATCGTGCAGCTGGGCGAGTGGGTGCTGGAGCAGGCCTGCGCGCAAGCGGCGATCTGGCAGCGCGCGGGGCTGCCGCCGTTGCGGCTGGCGGTGAATGTGTCGGCGCGCGAGTTCACGCCGTCGCTGCCGGGCAGGGTGTCCGATACGCTCAAGCGCTACAAGCTCGATCCGTCGTGGCTGGAGCTGGAGATCACCGAGAGCACGCTGATGCACGATATCGAGCGCGTGATCGGGATCATGGATCGGATCAACCGGCTGGGCGTGGCGCTGTCGCTGGACGATTTCGGCACGGGGTATTCGAGCCTGTCGTACCTGAAGCGCTTCCCGATCAATACGCTCAAGATCGACCGTTCGTTCACCATGGGGATTCCGCACGATGCGAGCGACTGCGCGATTGCGGGGACCATTATCAGCATTGGTCGGCAGCTGCACCATCGCGTGATCGCGGAGGGTGTGGAGACCTTGGATCAGCTGGAGTTCCTGCGACAGTCAGGGTGCGACGAGGTGCAGGGCTACTTGTACGCGAAGCCGCTGCCGGCGGCCGAGTTTGAATTGAGCCTGCGTGACAACTGGCTCCTGACCGCCTAGACCGGGCAGCTAGCTCGTCGTTCCCGCGAAGGCGGGAACCCCATTTTGCCCGCTCAACCCGGTACGCTTGCATAGCGCCTCCCGCCCAGCAATGGTTTATGTATAATGCCGGTTCTCCAAGGAAGCGTGGCCGAGTGGTTGAAGGCAGCAGTCTTGAAAACTGCCGACGGGGGAACCCGTTCGTGAGTTCGAATCTCACCGCTTCCGCCATCTCCCCGTCCAGCGCGGTCTTGCTGGGTCCTCGAAATCCCTGTCTCCTGCCACCGGGCTTGCGACGCGAGGAGTGGCCGGGATAGACAGTCGCGCCGGACCTGGAGCCGGCTGCGGGTTCCTCAACTCAGATAGCGATCCAGCGAGTGCCTAAGAATCCGCGGTAGTTCCCGTCCCATCATCCACAATTCCTTATCGGGCACCATCTCGCGCATTACCGGATGCTCGAATGTAAACTCAACCAGCTCATTAAACGCTAACAACGCCTCCTGTCTCTCCTCGGTTGAAACGTTGGCGTCACGCAGCGTCCTGGCAAGATCAATTCCGGCATCGTAGAGCCATGGGAAGTCTGAGCGGAATAGGCTGATCGCCATTTGGAAGCCAATCAAGTTTTTCTCAAAGCGTGGCGAAAGATGCAACAATTCTTCAAAGAACATCGGATGAATTCTCCGATATCGCCTGCTCCGGCGCAGCTCCAGGTCTGGATCCAATTGCTTGCCGAACTTCTCAACTAAGCCCTTTATGGAAGTAATTTCCTTCAGGAACTCGCCCTCTGGATTGCGTAATAACTTCTGATTGTTCCGCGCTAGATCGAGAATCTCTTCCAAAATTTCGCCGGTTGAATCAATGGTTTCTTCTTCGGGATCAATCTCGGGTATTTGCGTCCGGTTCTGAAGCAAGCTATTCAAGTGTTCCTCTAGCTTCGGATACCAGACCTGAAACGCGTTCTCCAATCGCTCATCCGACAGCGCACCCTCGCCACACGCTCGATTCAGCGAATAGATCAACTTCTTAACATCCTCTTTTTCAAAGATGGTGGACTGGAACTGTAAAATCGGCCCATTTACTTCGGATCGTTTGATGTCGAATAAGAACGGGCTAACCGCCGACTTCTTCATCGTTTTCGATAGCGCGCCCGCTTCAAATGTGAGCCAAGGGGCATGGACATTTTTCTTTGTCACGCACAGTATGCCGAAAGTTGACTCCTCCAACTCCTTCGCGATATCGGTGCTCCACCTTGCGCCCTTATCGATGTCCTCGGACGATACGTACGGAACAATCGATTGGATCACCGAGGGCAGCCAATTCCGGAATACCATCGCAGTCTTGTGACTTAACTCGCCCGACCAGCTCAGAAATACTTTCATGCGAGGATGCCCTTTATATTATGAAATTTGTTGACCACTCTATCTCTGACGATTGAGAAGTCGTGCGGGAGGCCAAAGTTGCGTGGATTGCTCGGAGGATAGGTAGTCTTAGCCCAAACGCAGTCTGGTTTGATCCCCTTCGTTGAACAGCCCGACGCGAAACAAAACCGATCCTTATAGAAAAACGCTTAATTATTGAAAATACCTAACCACTTCTTCCTTCGCATGATATCGCTATAGTCTGCATTGAAGAAGTAGAAAAAATCCGAGTAGTGCGGAATGGTCATGTCGCGGTGTGCGTGCTCAATCTCATAATCATCGGCTTGATGGGAGATTGAATCAAGGATGAAATCGGTTGGCTGGAAAAGTTCGATGATCCTCCAAATGAATAGAGGTGCTGACTTTTCAATGACCAGTTGTCAGTACAGTATGTCATACAACTGCATTGGAAAATAGGGGACGTACCCCTGTTGCCCCCCTGTTACCCGGATCGCGCACCAGCTCAACCTGATCGCCGTCTATGCCGGCCGCACGCCCGGGTCGGTCGCCCCCCTGCTGTCAATGGCGGACGCGGTGCCGGTGCCGCCGCCGCCGCCGACCGCGCCCCGGACCTTGCCGTCGGAAGCGCTGCTGCGCCGTCCGGATGTGCCTGCGGCGTACGCGCGGGTGGAGAAGCAAGCGACGGAGGTCGGCGTGGCCCGGAGCGAGCGCTATCCGAAGTTCACGTTGAACCTGACCGATGGCGTGTTCGCATCGTCCTACATGGGAATGCCTACGCTGACCTACACCGACACGGCACTCGGTCTTGCCAACAAACTGTACAAAGGCGGCGCGACCGATTTTCTCGATGTGCTGTCCGCGCAGGAAGTCTATTTGCGCGACGCGCAGGCCTTGAACGAGTCGCGCCGTGAGAGCGTGTTGGCGGCCGTCACCTTGTATCGGTCGCTCGGCGGCGGCTGGTCGCGGCTTCCATAGGCTAGGCGTGCCTGATCATCAGGTCCCCCGCGCCAGGGCAACGGCGTCGGCTCCTGCCGGGAAATGCAGTCTGCCGGAAGTGTCGTTGGCGGCATCCCAGACGCATTCCGCAACATCCGTCGCGGCCGTCACCGCGGAGATTCCTGCGAAGCCAGCGAACACCGCTTGGGCGAAGGACTCGTAAGGCTCCGTGATCAGGCCCTGCATGCGCTGCTGGCCGTTGGCAGCGAAGCTCGTGGAAGGTCCGTAGCCCGGCTCGACCAGCTTGACCCGCACTCCCACCGTCTTGAGTTCATGCTGCAGCGATGCCGTGAAGCCTTCGACGGCGGTCTTGCTGGCCGTGTAGGCGGCCACCAGCGGAAACGGCGCCAGCGTTGCGCTGGAAGTGACGTTGACGATCGTTCCAGCGCCGCGTTCGCGGAAATGCGGAATGACAGCCTGGCACATCGCCATGACGCCGAAGGTGTTGGTCTCGAAGAGCTCCCGCACCGTGGACATTGGGGTGGCTTCAAATGCACCGAACAGGCCGATGCCGGCATTGTTCACCAGTACATCGATGGGACCAGCCGCTTCCAAGGCGCGGTCGATACTATCGGTTTGAGTAACGTCCAGCGGCAGGATGCGCAGCTTGTCGGAGGGGGAAAGCAGGTCCGGGTGGGGAGTCCGCATGGTAGCGATGACCTTCCAGCCGTTGGCCAGGAAGTGGCGGGCGGTTTCCAGGCCATAGCCGGACGAACAACCGGTGATAAGTACAGTCTTCATTTCGTGCTCCGAGGTTGGTGGTTGACTCGGAGGGAACGATACGGCACGCTGCGTGGATTGACGATATCAAATAGTCCGTATCTTTTTTGTGAAAGTCCGGTATGAGTGACCCTCTCTCTGAAATCGTCCGGCTCCTGCACCCGCGTGCAGTGTTCGCCAACCTGATCAGCGGTAAGGGCAATTGGGCGGTTCGATACTCCGAGTTCGGCAAGCCCAGCTTCTGCATCATGCTCGAAGGCAGTTGCAGGTTGGCCGTAGATGGCCACGAGCCGACGACGATTAGCGCAGGCGATTTCGTGCTGCTCCCCACGACGCCCGGTTTCACGATTTCCAGCTTCGTCCCAGCGCCCCCGGTTTACATGGATCCCAACAAAGTCCCGGAGGGGGCGGAGGTGCGCTATGGCGAACATACTGGCGAGCCCGACATGCGCTCATTGGGTGGTTCGTTTGTGTTCGAATGCGCCGATCCTGCCTTGCTGGTGTCGCTCTTGCCGAAAGTGGTGCACGTGCGCGGATCGATGAGGTTGTCGCGGCTGGTTCAGATGGTGGGTGAAGAAACCGTCGATCAGCAACCTGGTAACGAGTTCATGCGCTCCCGGCTGGCCGAAATGCTGCTCGTCGAGGCCATGCGTTCCACCACGTCGGGAAGCGCCCCACCGGGCCTTCTCCGTGGATTAGGCGATGAGCGATTGGCGGCCGCGTTGAAGCAGATGCATGCGCGTATTGACCAGAGTTGGTCGGTCGAGAGACTTGCCAAGATTGCTGCACTATCGCGTTCCAGCTTCTTTGAACGATTCGCTCGAACGGTTGGGGTCGCACCGATGGCGTACCTGCTTTCATGGCGAATGGAAATCGCGAAAGATCTGCTGCGCCGTGATGAATTGTCCGTGTCGGAGATAGCCGAACGTATAGGTTACGGCTCGACCAGCGCATTCAGCGTGGCATTCACCAGGCATGTCGGGCAGCCGCCCAGCCACTACGCACGGACAACGCAACCACGGTAGAAGCCGCGAACTCAAGCAATCATTTGAGCGGTCACATGAGGTGTTCGATTGAGGTGATTGAGCAAGTCGCTGATTTAAACCGGCCACAGCGGCGTGCCGCCGTGATCCGCTGGTGACGGCGCCGAAGTCGGCCAGCGGCGTATGCTATCTTCCGTCCGGGCAGGATAATTTCCCCTGCCTCGACTTAGATCGGAAGGAATCCGGATATGCAGCTGCGTAGCTTCATCCTTGCAATCGTGATCAGCCACGGCTTGGGAAACTGCTGGGCGTCCGACCTCGCCATCGTTCATGCAACAATCTATGAGGAACCCGGCGCCAAGCCGCTGGTCGGCGGGACCGTTTTAGTCCATGACGGCAGAATCGCCAAAGTGTCAAAGGACGTGACGCTGCCGGCCGACACGACGGTGCTTCCTTGCGACGGCTGTGTTGTTTTTGCAGGCTTCTGGAATGCGCATGTTCATTTCACTGAACCGAAGTGGCTTGGCGCCGCCACACTGCCGCGCGACAAGGTGGAGCAGCAGCTCAGGGACATGCTCACGCACTCGGGCTTTACCTCGGTGGTCGATACCGGATCGGATCCCGCGGTCACCGGCGCGCTGCGGCGTCGCATCGAGAGTGGGGAAGTGGCGGGCCCGCATATCCGGACTGCCGGACTGCCCCTGTATCCCGTGCATGCATTGCCGTATTACCTGGATGGGCTGCCCGCGGAGGTGAAAGCGCGGCTTCCCCAGCCGGCATCCGCCGATGAGGCGCAGCGCGCCGTCATGGACAATCATGCGGCCGGTGCGGATATCACCAAGCTTTTCACGGGGTCGATCGTGGCGCCGGACCAGATAACGCCGATGCGCAAAGACATCGCCGTTGCAGCTGTCGCGCAATCGCACCAGTTCGGCTCGCTCGTTTTCGCGCATGCGACCAATCTCGCGGGCGTCCGGGTAGCGCTGGACAGTGGCGTCGATGTCCTCGCCCATGCGCCGGAAGAGCTCAGCGGCATCGATGCATCATTGATTCCCGATCTTGTGCGGCACAAGCTTGCGATCATCCCGACCTTGAAGTTGTTTTCTCAGGATCGCAACATCGACAAGATCCGGAATGTTGTAATGGAGGCGCGCCGGGCCGGCGTTCGTCTCGTCTTCGGGACCGATACCGGCTTTCTCGAAGACTACGATGTCTCGGAAGAATTCCACCAACTGGATCTGACAGGGCTCAGTGTCGACGACATATTGGCCATGTTGACGACCGCTCCAGCTGCGCTGTTCAAGATCGCCCATCGCCAGGGACGCGTCGCTCCCGGGATGGACGCCGACCTGACAATCCTCGGATCGGATCCTAACAAGGTCGGCGTAGGGGCCTTCTCCGATATCCGTTACACCATTCGCGGTGGCAAAGTTCTGTTTGCTCGATAGATGCAAAGCTACTGCCGGCTGGCTAAGCGGTGGCAGCCTCGCTTGTGGCATCCAGAACCTGGTGTGGGGGCACGGTTCCTATCGCTTGTTTCAGCGCCTCGAAACATATCGGGTCGATCGCGCTCCCGACGATCTTCTGCATCATCTCCAGCGCCTTCGGCACCGGGACCGCGCCGCGATAGGGGCGTTC
>JAEWEK010000213.1 GCA_023389425.1 Pseudomonadota bacterium
CCCGGCCGGATCGCGGTGGCGCGGCGCGCAAATGTACTTCAGACGATGCCGCTGCCGCTGGCGCCGGCCTTGGCCGGACGGGCCGCCGCGACGCAGTCGCGGTAGCCGCTGGCGCGGTAGCAGCGCACCGGATCGGCGGCGCCGCCGGCTCGCACGCGCGCCATCGCCAGGATGGCGCTGACGTCGGTGCGGAAGGCCTGCTTGAGCGTCTGCGCGGCTTGCAGCACATCGTTGCCCTGCTGGGCGTCGGCGAGCGCGGCGCGGTCGACCAGGGCGGCCTGCACGAAGGCGCGCTGCACCTCGACGGCGCTGCTCATCAGGCTTTCGACCGGGTCGGTGACGTTGTGCGACTGGTCCAGCATATAGCTCGGCCTGAAGCCGGCGCCGTCGCGCTGCGATGCGTCGGCCAGTTCGTTAAACACCAGGAACAGCTGGAACGGGTTGATCGAGCCAGAATCCAGGTCGTCGTCGCCGTACTTGGAATCGTTGAAGTGGAAGCCGCCCAGCTTGCCGAACTGCGCGAGGCGCGCCACGATCATCTCGATATTGGTGTTCGGCGCATGGTGGCCAAGGTCGACCAGGCATTTGGCCTTGGGGCCGAGGGCCTGGGCGCAGGCGAAGCTGGTACCCCAGTCGGCGATGGTGGTGGCGTAGAAGGCCGGTTCGAACAGCTTGTGCTCGATCATCACGGTCCAGTCGTCCGGCAGCGCGGCGTAGATCTCGCGCATGCTCTCCAGGTAGCGCTCGAGCGCGCCGCGCAGGTTGTGCTGGCCCGGGAAATTGGCGCCGTCGCCGACCCACACGGTCAGCGATTGCGAGCCGAGGGTCTTGCCCAGTTCGATGCAGTCGATATTGTGGGCGATGGCCTGGGCGCGCACCTCGCGGCTGTTGGCGGTCAGGCTGCCGAATTTGTAGGTCTGGGCCTGGCCAGCCTGGTCCTGGAAGGTGTTGGAGTTGACGGCGTCGAAGCCCAGGGCCAGCGCGGAAGCGGCCTCGCGCAGTTCGCGCGCGTCGGTCGGCTTATCCCACGGGAAGTGCAGCGACACGGCCGGCGTGGCGCGGGTCAGCTGGTTGATCACGGCGCAGTCGTCCAGCTTTTCGAACACGTTGCGCGGCTCGCCGCGGCCCGGGAAGCGCGCGAAGCGGGTCCCGCCGGTGCCCACGCCCCAGCTGGGCACGGCTACGGCAAAGGTCTGCGCCAGCGAGGTCAGTTCCTCGATGTCCACGCCGCGGCGCGCCAGCATGCCGCCGAGCGCGTCGAAATCGGCCTCCAGGTGCTTCGCCAGGGTGGCGTTGTGGTCGGCCACCAGGGCGGCGTCAATCACGGTCGTCATTTCCAGTCTCCTTCGATTGCGCGGCGTGGCCCGCAGGCCCGCCGCATTCTTTATATTAACGCGTGAACGCGGCGGCGTTGCCCGCATCGACGTTGAGCACGTTGCCGGTGCTCTTGGCCGACTTGTCGCTGCACAGGAAGTACACGGCTTCGGCGATATCTTCCGGCAGCACGCTGCGCTTGAGCATGCTGCGCTTGCGGTAGAACTCCTCGACGTCGTCGGTGCCGATCTTGTTCGATGCGGCGCGCTCTTCCTTCCACTTGCCGTCCCAGATGCGCGAACCGCGGATCACGGCGTCCGGGTTGACCACGTTGACGCGGATGCCGTGCTCGGCCCCTTCCAGCGCGACGCAGCGCGCCAGGTGGATCTCGGCGGCCTTGGCGGTGCAGTAGGCCGAGGCGCCGGCCGATGCCACCAGGCCGTTCTTGCTGGCGACGAAGACCATGCTGCCACCCAGCTTCTGCTGCTTCATCATGCGGAAACCGGCACGGCTGACCAGGAAGTAGCCAGTGACCAGGATGTCCTGGTTGCGCTGCCAGATGTCGAGCGTGGTTTCGTCCAGCGGCGCGGCCGAGGCGATGCCGGCGTTCGAGACCAGCAGGTCGACGCCGCCGAAGCGCAGCGCGGTGGCCGACAGCACGCCCGCCACTTCCTGCTCGCTGGTGATGTTGGCGCGCACCACGCCCAGGCTGTCCTTGCCGGACATCTTGGCCAGGGCCTGGCGCGCCTCGTCCAGCGCTTCGCCGTCGATATCGGTCAGCATCACGCAAGCGCCTTCCTGCAGCAGCTGGCGGGCGACCGCCTGGCCGATGCCGCCGGCGCCGCCGGTGACGAGGGCGATGCGGCCGGCCAGGCTCTTCGGCTTGGGCATGCGCTGCAGCTTGGCTTCCTCGAGCAGCCAGTATTCGATGTCGAAGGCTTCCTGTTCCGGCAGGCCGACGTAGCTGTCGACGCCGTTCGCGCCGCGCATCACATTGATGGCGTTGACATAGAACTCGCCGGCGATGCGGGCGGTGGCCTTGTCCTTGGCGAAGGACAGCATGCCAACGCCCGGGATCAGGTAGATGATCGGGTTGGCGTCGCGCATGGCCGGGCTGTTATCGTGCTTGCAGCGCTCGTAGTAGGCGGCGTAGTCGGCGCGGTAATCGGAGAGGGCCTGGTCAAGTCCACTCACGAGGCGATCGAAGTCCGGCGCGGCCGGATCGAAGTCCAGCACCAGCGGGCGGATCTTGGTGCGCAGGAAGTGGTCGGGGCAGGAGGTGCCGAGCGCGGCTAGCGGGGCCAGGTCGGCGCCGCAGACGAATTCCAGCACGGAGGCGCTGTCGTCGAAGTGACCCAGCTTGTACTCGTCCTTGCTGATCTTGCCGCGCAGCAGAGGCATCAGGCGGGCCGCCAGCGCGGCGCGCTCCGAGGCCGCCAGCGGCTGCGACGTCTGGCCGCCGAACACCGGTTGCGCGATATTCTGTTCCAGCCACGCCTCGGCGCGCTTGATCATGGCCAGCGTGTTTTCGTAGCAGGACTTGGCGGTGTCGCCCCAGGTGAACAGGCCGTGGCCTTCGAGGATGATGCCCTTCAGCTGAGGCTGCGACTGCGACAGCGCTTCCAGCTTCAGGCCCAGGTCATAGCCCGGCCGCTGCCAGGGCAGCCAGCCCAGCTCGCCTTCGAAGACTTTTTCCGTGATCGATTTGCTGTTCTTGCAAGCGGCGATCGCGATCACCGAGTCCGGGTGCATGTGATCGACGTGCTTGCGGTCGATATAGGCGTGCAGCGGGGTGTCGATGCTGGCGGCGCGCGGATTGAGGTCGAAGGTGCAGTGGGGCAGGTAGCCGACCATCTCGTCCTCGTGCGCCAGGCCGCGGTAGCGCTGCTTGAGCGCCTGCAGCTTGCTCATGTACAGGGTCGAGAAACCGTCCAGCTTGATGCTGCCGAGATCGCCGCCGGAACCCTTCACCCACAGCACTTCCTCGGCGCCGCCCGACAGCGGGTCTTGCATCATGATCTTGGCCGAGGTGTTTCCGCCGCCGAAGTTGGTGATGCGCAGGTCCGAACCGAGCAGATTCGATCGGTACAACAGCAGCTCGGGCTCGCTCATCGTGGCCGCGAGCTGCTCATCCCAGCGGGAGGCGATTGCCTCCTTCTTCGTTTCAATCATATCGCTCATCTAACAGTCTCCGTGTGAATTATCCAGGCCGGAAGCGCCCCGGTTTGATTGGTTGCATGCGCGAACACAGCCGCAATTTCCTTGGCGGTCAGTAGAAATCAGCGGGGATAGGGTGTCAATGCGGAATCGCTCAACTTGGTGAGCAACATCGGAATAATCATCCGCTTGATCGAAAGCCGATCACTTGCTGCATTGCACCCAAAAACAATCACTCATTTGAGCAATATTTGATTGACCGGAGATTGCTTACTGACTATTGTTTATCGCACATAGCAGTCACTCCCTAGGCTGCATGGCTAGTGGCCCATACAAAAAACGATGGCCGCAGAGGAGACAATCATGGTGAATCACAAACGCCGCAAGCGTTTGCTGAAGCTGCTCGCCGAGCACCAGACGGCCAGCGTGCAACAGCTCGTGGAGTGGCTCAGCGCGTCGCCGGCGACGGTACGGCGCGACATCAGCTGGCTGGCGGCGCGCAACCTGCTCACGCGCACCCGCGGCGGCGCCGAGAACCTGCTGCCGAAAAAGCGCCAGTTCCCGCTGTCCAGCGAGACCTTCCAGAACAATATCCAGTGCTTCGCCGCGCGCAAGCGGGCCATCGCGCGCCACGCGTCCGGCATGTGCGTGGACGGCGAAACGATCATCATCAACGGTGGCACCACCACCTTCATGATGGCCGAGTTCCTGGCCGAGAAACACATGAAGATCCTGACCAACTCCTTCCTGATGGCCGAGCGCCTGCTCGTGCTGAGCAAGAACGAGATCATCGTCCCCGGCGGTACGGTCTACCGCGAGCAGAACGTGATCCTGTCGCCGTTCGACAACGACATCACCCAGCACCACTACGCCAGCAAGATGTTCATGAGCGTGAACGCGATCTCGCTGCTGGGCCTGATGGAAGCGGACCCGCTGCTGATCCAGGCCGAGAAGCGCCTGATCAGCCAGGCCGAGGAACTGGTGGTGCTGGCCGACAGCTCCAAGTTCGCCAAGAAGGCCGGCCTGATCCTGTGCGGCCTGGACCGCGTGTCGCGCGTGATCACCGATACCAATGCCTCCGACGCCGCCGTCCAGCTGCTCGAGCAGTACGGGGTGAAGGTCACCACCGTGCCGCCCGACGAAGTCGCGCCGGACACCCGCGCGTCTTTTTATAACCCGGCCTACGACCTCCAGTCGGCGGCCATGCTGCAAGCGGAGATGGCACATTGAACATCCGTAGACTGCTGCTGGCGGCGATGGCCGTCGGCGTCCTCGGCGCCACCGCCGCCGGCTGCCAGAAGAAACCCGAGAAGACCCGCATCGCGCTGGTCGTCAAGAACCTGGGCAACGGCTTCTTCGACGCCGCCCACCAGGGCGCGGAGGAAGCCGCCAAACAGATCGGCAACGTCGAGATCATCTATACCGGCCCGACCACGCCCAGCGCCGAAGGCCAGATCGAGATCATCAATTCGCTGATCAGCCAGAAGGTCGACGCGATCGTCATCTCGGCCAACGACCCGAACGCGCTGGTCCCGATCACCAAAAAGGCGATGGCGCGCGGGATCAAGGTGGTGTCATTCGACAGCGCGGTGGCCCCGGAGGGCCGCGAAATGCAGCTGAACCCGTCCAACGCGGAGCTGATCGGCGAAAAGCAGATCCAGATGGCGGCCGCCGCGATCGGCGGCGCCGGCGAGATCGCGATCCTGTCCGCGTCCGCGCAGGCGACCAACCAGAACATCTGGATCGGCGTGATGAAGAAGGTGCTGGAGAAACCGGAGTACGCCAGGATCAAGCTGGTCGCCACCGTGTATGGCGACGACCAGTCGGACAAGAGCTACCGCGAAGCCATCGGCCTGTTGCGCAGCCATCCCGGCCTGAAAGCGATCATCGCCCCGACCACGGTCGGCATCGTCGCGGCCAGCAAGGCGGTGGTGGACGAGCACATGGTCGGCAAGGTGTACGTCACCGGCCTCGGGCTGCCGTCCGAAATGGCAGGCCACGTCAAGAGCGGCGCCGTGAAGGAGTTCGCGATCTGGAACCCGATCGACCTCGGCTACGCGGCCACTTACGCGGCCGACCAGTTCGTGACCGGCAAGGCGACCGGCAAGGCCGGCGAAACGGTGTCGGTGGGCCGCCTCGGCAGCGTGACGCTGGACCCCGGCCGCGACGCCGCCCTCGGGCCGCCGTTCACCTACAACGCGGAGAACGTCGACAAGTTCGCCAAGCTGTTCTGATGCGCCCTGCCCCGCGTGCGCGCCCTCCGGCGGCGCGGGCTCACCGTAACGAAGTCCGTATGCAATCCACACAAGAGTCCCGCCCTGCCGCCCTCGCCGCGCGCGGCGAACCGGTGCTGCAGCTCAGCGGCATCAGCAAGCGCTTCAATGGCGTCCACGCCCTCGACGGCGTCGGCCTGACGATCCGCGCCGGCGAGGTCATGGCCCTGATCGGCGAAAATGGCGCCGGCAAATCCACCCTGGTCAAGACCCTGACCGGCATCTACCAGCCGGATGCCGGCACCATCACGCTCGACGGCAAGCCGGTCGCCTTCGGCAGCCCGCAGCAGGCCATGGCCGCCGGGATCACCGCCGTGCACCAGGAGACCGTCATGTTCGACGAACTGTCGGTGGCCGAGAACATCTACGTCGGCCGCCAGCCGACCACCGGCGGCCGCATCGACTGGGCGAAAATCGAAGCCGAGGCCGAAGCCCTGTTCGCGCGCCTGGAAGTGGCGCTGCCGGTGCGCGCCCGGGTCAAGGACCTGTCGGTGGCCCAGCGCCACTTCGTCGAGATCGCGCGCGCCCTGTCGCAGGATGCGCGGGTGGTGATCATGGACGAGCCGACCGCCGCGCTGTCGCAGCGCGAAATCCATGAGCTGTACCGCATCATCGACCAGCTGCGCGCGGGCGGCACGGCGGTCATCTTCATCTCGCACAAATTCGACGAAATCTTCAAGGTCGCCGACAGCTATACCGTCCTGCGCGACGGCCGCTTCGTGGCCGACGGTTCGCTGGCCGACATCAGCGAACCGGAACTGGTGTCGCTGATGGTGGGCCGCGCCGTCAAGGACGCGTATCCGAAAGCCCGGGTCGAGATCGGCGGCCCGCTGCTGCAGGTCGAGAACCTGTGCCACCCGACCGAGTTCGACAAGGTCAGCTTCACCCTGCGTCGCGGCGAGATCCTTGGCTTCTACGGCCTGGTCGGCGCCGGCCGCTCGGAAGTGATGCAGGCCCTGTTCGGCATGACGCCCGGCGTCACCGGCAGGGTAACGCTGGACGGTAAACGGCTGTCGGTATCCAAGCCCGCCGAAGCGATCAAGGCCGGCATCGCCTACGTGCCGGAAGACCGCCAGCACCACGGCGCCCACCTGACGCTGCCGATCCGCCAGAACATCACGCTGGCGGTGCTGTCGCGCATCGGCTTTTTCCTGCGCGGGCGCCGCGCCGCCGAGGAAACCCGCATCGCGCGCCACTTCAGCGAGCAGCTCGAGCTGAAGGCGGCTCACCTGGGCCAGAACG
>JAEWEK010000293.1 GCA_023389425.1 Pseudomonadota bacterium
CGCGCCGCTGTCGTACATCTGGCTGAGCACCACGCCGCCGGCACTCATCTGGGAGGAGATGACCCGCGCCTACGACAGCGGGGCGCAGCGCATCTGGATCGCCAACGTCGGCGACCTGAAGCCGGCCGAGATCGACACCGAATTCTTCCTGTCGCTCGCGTGGGACGTCAGGCAGTGGCGCGCGCAGGACCTGCCGCGCTTCCTGCTCGACTGGGCGGCGCGCGAGTTCGGCACGGAGCATGCGCAGGAAATCGCGGCGGTCATGGAAGGCTATTACCGGCTCAATTTCGAACGCCGTCCCGAGCATCTGCAATGGTGGTTGCCAAAGCAGGCGCCGCGCCGCAGTCCGCTGACCGGGCAGGAGGTCGACCGGCGCCTGCAGGCATTCCGCCGCCTGCGCGAACAGGTCGAAGCCTTGCGGCCGAAGCTCGCGCAGCGCAGCCGCGACGCCTGGTTCGAATTGGTGGCCTATCCGGTGCTGGCAAGCGCCCTGGCCAACGAGCGCTTCTTCGAGGGCGAGCGCGGTAACCAGGCGGCGGCGCTGGCGGCCGGCGCGCAGCTGGACAAGCTGACCAGGTTCTACAACGACGGTGTCGCCGGCGGCAAGTGGCGCCACATCATGTCGCAGGAGCCGGCGGACCGCCAGTGGCCTTCGCTACGCCTGTCCGCGTGGACGATGCCGGGTTATCCGCCGCATGCCGACGCACCGCCTGCGCATGGGCTGGTGATCGAGGCCGCGCAGTTCGACTGCCAGCGCGCGGGCGCCGCCGCATCGTGGGAGGAAATCCCGGGGCTGGGCCGCGGCGAGCGCGGCGCCATGGCGCTGGCGCCGTCCAGCGGCGCGCCGTTGGCGCCGGAGCGCATCGCAGTGGACGCCGCACGGCTGGATTACCGCGTGCGCCTGCCGTTTGGCGGCGACCTGCCGCTGGCCGTGCACCTGGTCCCGACCCACGGCGACGGCGGCGGCACGCTGCGCCTTGCCGTGGCAATCGACGGAGGTGCGCCGCAGGCGCTCGCGCTGCCGGTCGACGACGGCCGCCCTGCCTGGGCGCAGGGGGTGCTGGACAACGAGCGTATTGTAAAGACCGTTTTGCAGATCCGCGCCGCGGGCGAGCACACGATCAGCATCTACGGCACGGATCCCGGGGTGGTGGTCGATCGGATCATGCTGGATGGCGCGGCGCAGCGTGTCGCGAAATAAAATCAATCGCGTGATTGTTCCGCGGCTTTGTCGTTTCTTTACACCGGCTCGCGTTACTGTGTCGGCGCTTTGACATGTTACGGTCGACCACTCATTCACAACCTCTATGCCCATTGTTTCCACCGGCCCGACGCTTGCGCGCGGCGCTGCCCCCAAGCCTGGATTTCTGTCCGTCCTGATCGCCGGGTGCTTCGCGGCCCAGCCGCTGTTCGCGCAGACCACCACTTCCACCGAGCCGCCCGTGCGCCCGCCGCAAGATGCCAAGGCCGATGCGAAAGCAGCGCCGGTGAAGACCGGGGAGGATGGCAAGGCCGCCACCACGTCCACGCCGGAGGTGCAGTCCGGCGCGGAGGAAGTGGCCACCATCGAAGTGGTCGCGGCGCGCCCGACCAACAAGATCGACCGCGACGTGTACGACCTGAAGACCGACATCAGCGTCAGCAATGCGTCCGCCGCCGACATCCTGAACAACGTGCCGTCGGTGACGGTGGACCAGGACGGCAACGTGCAGTTGCGTGGCAACTCGAACGTGCAGATCATGGTCAACGGCAAGCGCGATGCGCAGTTCCAGGGCCAGAACCGGGGCGATGCGCTGAACGCCTTCCCGGCCGAAGCGATCGAATCGATCGAGGTGATCAACGTTCCGGGCGCGGAGTTCGGCAACGAGGGCGGCAGCGGGCCGATCATCAACATCATCCTCAAGCGCAACCGCAAGCCGGGCTCGCGCGCCACCCTGTCCGCGAACAAGGGCGGCAACGCGCGCGAGAACGCGTTCCTGAATGGCGAGCATGCGGCAGGACCGTATTCGATCAGCGGGAACATCGGCCTGCGCAGGGACCTGAACAACGGCAACCGATCGACGCAACGCGAGAACCTCGATCCACAAACCGGCAACGTCATTGGCGGTTCGAACTCGTCCAGCGCAAGCCGCAGCCCGCGCCATTCGCTCAGCATGGCCAGCACCTTCAGCTACAACGTCGGCGAGCGCGACCAGGCAGCTGCGACGGCGAGCTTTTCCAGGACGCAGAACCAGAGCGAGAACACCAGCAATACCTACCGCTATGGCCTGAACAATGCCCCGACCGCCGATTACACCAGCCGCTCGCACAGCGATTCGCCGGCCCAGAACTTCGGTCTCGGCGCATCGTACGTCCACAAGAGCGGCGAGCCAGGCGAAGAGCTGAAGTTCGACCTGCGCTACACCGGCCAGACCAACAACAGCGACCAGGATCTGCTCTACGACTACCGGCTGTTGCCGACGCGCGTGGTGTACAACAACCAGCGCTTCACAGGGCGCCGCAACCGCATCGTCGACCTCAGCGTGGACTACCAGCGCGTCGTGTTCGAGACCTGGCAACTGAAGGCAGGCGGCAAGCTCGCGGACAGCAAAGGCAGCAACTCGGCCGATTACTTCGGCTTCAATCCGCAGACCGGCCTGTATGCCCGAGTCCCGAACCGCAGCAGCGATTTCGAGTCGAACGACCAGAATGTCGCGCTGTACACCACGCTGGCCACCAAATTCGGCGGCCTGTCGCTGCTGGGCGGCCTGCGCGCCGAGTACACCACGCTCAAGGTGCACCAGCCGCTGCTGGCCGAGGAGGACAAGTACCACTACATGAACTGGCTGCCCAGCTTCTACGCGACCTATGACCTGAGCGACACGGGCACCGTGCAGCTGCGCGCCAGCCGCCGCATCGCGCGGCCGAACGAGCGCTTCCTGAATCCCAACCTGGTGTACCTGGGCGATTTCAGCGCCACGCAAGGCAACCCGGACCTCCATCCGGTCAACAATGACCTGGCCGAGATGTCCTACCGCGATCGCTTCTTCGACGTCGACTCCAGCTTCACCTTGTTCGAGCGCCGCGAGTCGCCGGTGGTGGCATGGCGCAGCTTCCTGCTGGCGAGCGATCCGGACGTGCTGGTCACGTCGCCGGTGAACTTCGGCGGCCACTCATCGCAAGGCATGGAAGTCGCGCTCAATACGCGCAATCTCCTGATCGACGGCCTGTCGGCGAATTTCAGCACCACGATCAGCAACGACAAGCAGCAGCGCCTGTTCAACCTCAGCACCACCCAAATGGTGGAGCGGACAATTCACCGCGAGAGCGCCAAGATTCGCCTGGCATACCAGTTCGCGATGGAGTCGCTGCAGCTGACGGTCAACCACAACGGGCCGACGCTGGCGGGGCAGGGCATCAACAAGGCCTTCACCATGACTTCGTTCGCGTGGCAGCACCGCCTGTCCCCGCAGATGACGCTGAACTTCAATGTCCAGAACGTGTTCAATGTGGGCGCCATGTCCAGCGTGACCGAGAACGAGGTGCTGCGCATGCACAGCCTGCGCAGCAAGCAGCCGCGCGTGTTCAACATCGGCCTGCGTTACCAGTGGGGCGGCGTCACGGGCGACCAGCGCATCCGCAACGGCGGCAAGCGCGGCGAGATGTTCGACGGGCCGCGCGGCGACCGGGGCAACCGTGGGACGCGCGGCGCCGGCGCCGGTGGTGTCCCGGGCGGCGGCGGCCCGGGCTTCTGAGGACAGGGCGGCCGCAGGCCGCGTCCCGTTCGTCTTACTTTGCTTTCGGTTTGAGGATTGCTTCGGCCTTGGCCCGCTCCTGCTCGGTGAGCGTGGGCGCGACTGCCTTCAGCGCGGGGCCGGCATTGGAGATGCCCGATGCGCTGGCAAGGCTCAGCCACACGTAGGCGCCGACGCGGTCGCGCGGGCCGCCTTCGCCATTGGCTTCCATGGCGCCCAGGCTCATCATCGCATCCGGCTGGCCCTGGCGCGCGGCGGCATCGAACAGCTTGCGTGCGGTGGCCTGGTCCTTCGGCACCACCTCGCCGCTGTAGAAGTAGGTGGCCAGCGCGAACTGCGCATCGCGGTCGCCCCTGACGGCGGCGTCCTTGTAGTAGACCGTGGCCTTCTTCTCGTCGGCGGCGACGCCTTCGCCCAGGTCGTACATGCGGCCGGCGGCGAACATCGCCCCCGGATGGCCGGCCCTGGCGGCGGCAGCGAAGTAGGCGCCGGCAATGTTCAGGTCGCGCGGCACGCCGTCGTCGCCGGTGTAATACAGCTTGCCGGCGTGGTACTCGGCCGGGACGTAACCCTTGTCAGCGGCCTGCTTGTAAAGCGCCAGCGCCTTGGCCGGATTGCGCTTGCCGAGGTAACCGTTCTGCCATCCCTGGCCCAGCATGTCCAGCGCCGGCACGAAGCCGAAGTCGGCGGCGCGCTCGTACCAACTGGCGGCCTGCTGCGGATCCTTGGGCATGCCGACACCGCGTTCGTAAATACGGGCCAGCATGAAGGCGGCTTCGACCTTCTCGTTCATCGCCAGCGCTTCCTTCGGATTGAAGGGCATGCGCTCGCGCGTGGGGTCGAAGCGCGCGTCGGCGACCTCCTTGAGCCACTTGACGGCGCGCTGGGGATCCTTGGCGGTGCCCAGGCCGAACAGGTTCATCTTGGCCAGCATCAGGGCCGCTTCTTCGTAGCCGATCTTGTTCCAGGCGGTGTTGAATTCGGCGAAGGCGCGCGCGTAGTCCTTGTTGTCGTAGGCTTCGAAAGCCTGGGCCAGCGATTTGTCCTTGCGCGCGATGACGTTCCTGCCTGCCGCGAAGCGGCGGTCGGACATGCCGCAGTACACCCGGCTGTTTGGATCGCTTGGCGCCGGAAGGGCTTCGATCGAACTCGACGTGCTCATGTTCGATACATCGCCCTCGGGCGCCACGTCGGAAAAGCGCTCGACGTCGTTGGAATTTGTGTCCTGCATGCCGAAATCGGCCAGGTAGGCTTGCGCCACGTCCTCCTCGGCGGCGGTGGGCGTGCCCATGAAGCCGCAGGAGGAAGCGTAGTGGTGCGACAGTACCTTGCTCTTGGCGGCATTGACCATGCCGGCCGCGCCGCCGGGATCGCGCTGGCCCTTCACGATGACGGTGCCGGCGGGCGCATCCTGCGTGGTCTGGGCGGCTGCGCCGTGCAGCAGCGTCACCAGGGCGGGGCCGGCCAGCAGCCGAAGGGTGAAACCAGGCGTCTTGCGCATCGAGTGTCTCCTGTACTGAACGTGATGAGGGGGCTCCAGGACAGTGTAACGGATGGGTTGCGAATCGGCTGACACGATCGGCGATCAAGATGGTGATTCTTTTGCTCCCGTGGCGCGCCGGCCGCGCCTTCTGGCCTAGAATCGGCCGCAATCAGGAGGGCAGCATGAAGGAATGGTTGATCGGTCTGGTGTTGGCGGTGTACGGCCTGTGCGCCGCGGCTGAAACGCATATCGCGGCCAAGCCGCTGTTCCGCGACCCGGTGTACGACGGCGCGGCGGACCCTGTGGTCGTGTACAACCGCGAGTGCGGCCGCTGGTGGATGTTCTACACCAACCGGCGCGCCAACAAGGCCGGACTGCAGGGCGTGAGCTGGGTCCATGGCACGCGCATCGGCATCGCCGAGTCCGCAGATGGCGGCGCGCGCTGGGAATACCTCGGCGAGGCGGACATCGAACTGCCGCCGGACCAGGGCGGCGCCGACGCGACCCACTGGGCGCCCGACGTGGTGCGCGGCGACGATGGCACGTACCACATGTTCCTGACCGTGGTGCCGGGCGTGTTCACCGACTGGAAGCACCCGCGCCGCATCGTCCACCTCACCAGCACCGATTTGCGCAGCTGGCGCAAGGCCGAACCGATCGCGCTGGCGGGCGACAAGGTGATCGACGCGTCCTTGGCCCGGCTGCCGGACGGCAGCTGGCGCATGTGGTACGACAACGAACTCGATCATAAATACATCTACTACGCCGACAGCCCGGACCTGAAGCACTGGACCGATCGCGGCCTGGCGCTGGCCCAGCGTGGCGAAGGCCCGAAGGTGTTCCAGTGGCGCGGCCAGTGGTGGCTGATCGAAGACCTGTGGCACGGCCTGGGCGTGTTCCGCTCGCCGGATGCGCAGCACTGGACCCGCCAGCCGGGCACCCTGCTGGAGCATGCCGGCCAGGGTGCCGACGATGGCGTGATGGGCGGTCATCCGGACGTCGTGGTCAACGGCGACCGCGCCTATCTGTTCTACTTCACCCATCCGGGCCGCAGCGGCGCCGATGCCAGGAAGGACGGACCGGACCAGCGCCGCAGCAGCATCCAGGTCACCGAGTTGACCGTCGTCGACGGCTGGCTGCACGCTGATCGCGACAAGCCGGTGGATATCGCATTGTCCGCCGACGGCAAATGAAAGGCATGCCATGACACCCTTCGCTTCGCGATCCGCGCGCCTGCTGTGCGCCTTCGTGTTCACCGTGCTGGCGCTGCCGGCGCTGGCGGCCCAGTCCGGAGTGCGCCAGGTCATGTCGCTGGACCGCGGCTGGCTGTTCCACCTCGGCGACATTCCCATGCCGAAGATCGTCGGGCACGAGGACACCTACCGCAATGCCAAGGCCGGCAACGCCTGGGGCGCCGCCGCGCTGCGCTTCAACGACAGCGCCTGGCGCAAGCTCGACCTGCCGCACGACTGGGCGGTGGAGGGACCGTTCGACCCGTCGGCCAATGTCTCGCAGGGTTACCGGCCGCGCGGCATCGGCTGGTACCGGCGCTACCTGCGCGTCGACGAATCCAGGCGCGGACGCCACTTCGAGCTGCAGTTCGACGGCATCGCCACCAACGCCACGATCTGGGTCAACGGGACCGTCGTGCATCACAACTGGTCGGGTTACAACGCCAGCCGCATCGACGTGACGCCTTTCCTGCGCTACGGCGATGCGCTCAACACCATCGCCGTGCGCGTCGATGCCGAGGCCATGGAAGGCTGGTGGTATGAGGGTGCCGGCATCTACCGCCATACCTGGCTGGTCGAAACCAGCCCTGTCTACGTGCCGACCGATGGCGTGCATGCGACGCCGCGCGAGGGCAAGGCCGGTGCATGGTCGATCCCGGTCGAGGTGGCACTGGCCAACGACGGCCACGACCAGGCCGACGTCACCGTCGAGGTTGTCGTCACCGATCCGTCCGGCCGCGACGTCGCGCATGGAATGGGCCGGGCACAGCTGGCGGTGCTGGCAAAGGGCAGCGCGAAGATCCCGCTGTCCGTGCCGCACCCGGCCCTGTGGTCGCCCGCGCACACCAGTCTGTACAAGGTGAGCGCCACGGTGCGCCGGAATGGCGTGGTGGTGGACGAGGTCGCGCTGCATACGGGATTCCGCAGCATCCGTTTCGACGCGAAGCGGGGCTTTTTCCTCAATGGCGAACACATGAAGCTGCAGGGCGTGTGCATCCACCAGGACCATGCCGGAGTCGGCGTCGCGGTGCCCGATTCGATCTGGGAATTCCGCCTGCGCCGCCTGAAGGAGCTGGGTGTGAACGCGATCCGCTTCTCGCACAACGCGCCGGCGCCCGAGGTGCTGGACATGGCCGACCGACTGGGCTTCCTGGTGATGGACGAGAACCGCAACTTCAATCCTTCGCCCGATTACATGGCGCAGCTGCAGTGGATGGTGCGGCGCGACCGCCAGCACCCGTCGGTGATCCTGTGGTCGGTGTTCAACGAGGAGCCGGTGCAGGCCAGCGAGGTCGGTTACGAGATGGTGCGCCGCATGGCGGCGGCCGTGAAGGAGCTGGACGACACGCGCCCGGTGACGGCGGCGATGAACAGCGGCTTCTTCACCAGGCTGAACGTGTCGAACGCCGTGGATGTGCTGGGCGCGAACTACCAGGTCAAGGACTACGACCGCATCCACGCCGCGCATCCGGACCTTCCCTTCACCAGCTCGGAAGACACGTCGGCCTTCATGACGCGCGGCGAGTACGCCAGCGACAAGGAGAACAATGTCATCGCCAGCTACGACGACGACCACGCGCGCTGGGGCAATGGCCACCGCGATGCGTGGGAGGCGATCGACACCCGTCCCTGGATGGCGGGCGGATTCGTGTGGACCGGCTTTGACTACCGCGGCGAACCGACGCCGAACGTGTGGCCGTCGGTCGGGTCATTCTTCGGCATCATGGACCTGAACGGCTTCCCCAAGACCGCCTACTACATGCACCAGGTGCAGTGGCTGCGCGACCGTCCGCTGGTCTACATCGCCCCGCACTGGAACTGGCCGGGCATGGCGGGCAAGGATATCCGGGTGCTGGTGATGGCCAATGTCGAGCGCGTGAAGCTGCTGCTCAACGGCCGCGAGCTGGGCGAGCAGCAGGTGGATCGCTACCGCATGAACGAATTCACCGAGCCTTACCAGCCGGGCCGGCTGGAAGCGATCGGGTTCAAGGGCGGCAAGGAAGTGGCGCGCGCCGTGGTCGAGACCACCGGCCCGGCCGTGCGGCTGGAACTGGTGCCTGACCGCGCCGCGCTGGCGGGCGATGGCCGCGATGCGATGCCGGTCACGGTGCGCGCGCTCGATGCGCAGGGTCGGCCGGTGCCGGTGGCGGACCCGCTCGTCACCTTCGCCATCAGCGGTGCCGGCAAGTCGCTCGGGCACGGCAACGGCGACCCGAACTCGCACGAGGACGAGAAGGGCAGGACGCGGCGCCTGTTCAACGGGCTGGCGCAACTGATCGTCCAATCGGATCATGACGGCAGCGGCACGCTGGAGGTGCGCGCCAGCGCGCCGGGCCTGCAGCCGGCCACGCTCAGCATCCCGGTGCGGGCGACGCCGCAGCCGCCCTTCGTGCCGGTGGTGGCGTCGCCGGTGGTCTACCTGGACGAATGGCGCATCGCGCCGGCCAGCGCGCAGCGCCCCGATCCGCAGGCCAGGCCCGCGGCAAACGACATGAACAGCTGGGCGCCGGGGCGCCCGGCGCTGCGCGCGGGCGGCGACCCGGCCGCGCGCTACCAGCTGTTCCGGACCGAATTCGAGGTCACGCCGGCGCTGGCCAACGGCCGCGTGCACCTGACCGGGGTGCGCGGGAAGGCGGAGTTCTGGCTGAATGGCGAGCAGGTGAGGCCGCGCGCAACCGCGGCGCCGGGCGAATTCCTGGTCGCGCTGGGTCAGGCGCGCGGACCCGCCAGCCTGGTCGTGATCAGCGAGGCGCAGCCTGGCGCGGCGGCCGGCATCGATGGCAGCGTAAGCGTCGAGCCGGCCCAGTGATCGCTTTCGATCAGGCGCCTGATTATTTGCTCAAAACCGATCAATCGGCCTGCTCGGCAACTGTACGGGCTGCGCGTTTCATTGTTCAATAGAGCAAAAAACAGGAGACTGGCATGACACGCAAGACGTCCCAACGGCGCCGCCTGCTCGGCGCCTTCGCCCTGGCGCTGTGCGCCGCCCCGGCCTTCGCCGCCGACCCGGTCAAGATCGGCTTCCTCGTCAAGCAGGCGGAGGAGCCGTGGTTCCAGGACGAGTGGCGCTTCGCCGAACAGGCAGCGCGCGAGAAGGGCTTCACGCTGGTGAAGATCGGCATTCCCAACGGCGAAAAGATGATCGGCGCGATCGACAACCTGGCCGCGCAAAAGGTGCAAGGCTTCGTGATCTGCGCGCCCGACGTCAAGCTCGGTCCGGCCGTGACCCGCGCCGCCAAGCGGACCGGCATGAAGGTGATGTCGGTCGACGACCAGCTGGTCGACGGCGGCGGCAAGCCGGTCGCCGGCATCCCGCACATGGGCATCTCGGCCTACGACATCGGCAAGCAGGCCGGCGAGGCCATGGCCGCCGAAATGAAGGCGCGCAAATGGCCGATGAGCGAGGTCGGCGCGCTGCGCGTCTCGTTCGACCAGCTGCCGACGGCACGCGAGCGCACCCAGGGCGCGGTCGATGCGCTGAAAGCGGCTGGCTTCCCGGTCCAGAACATCGTCGACGCGGCCCAGGCCAAGAGCGACACCGAGAACGCCTTCAACGCGGCCAATATCGCGTTCACCAAGCATCCAAATTTCAAGCGCTGGGTCGCCTTCGGGCTGAATGACGAAGCAGTGCTGGGCGCGGTGCGCGCCGCCGAAGGCCGCGGCATGGGCGCCGCGTCGATGATCGGCGTGGGCATCGGCGGCAGCAAGACCGCCCTCAACGAATTCGCCAAGCCGGGCCAGACCGGCTTTTACGGCACGGTGCTCATCAGCCCCAGGCGCCACGGCTACGAGAGCACGCTGATGGTCTACAAGTGGATCACGCAAGACGTGGCGCCGCCGCCGCTGACCCTGACCACCGGCACCCTGATGACCCGCGCGAACCAGCAGCAGGTGCGCACCCAGTTCGGCCTGTAAGCGGATGGAAGCATTCCTTCGTTTCGACGGGGTCAGCAAGCGCTTCCCGGGCGTGAAGGCGCTCGACGGCGTCAGCTTCGAAGCTCACGCCGGCGCCGTGCACGGCCTGCTGGGCGAGAACGGCGCCGGCAAGTCGACCCTGCTCAAGATCCTCGGCGGCCAGTACCGGCCCGACGGCGGCCGGCTGCTGGTGGGCGGCGAGGAATGCAAATTCCACAGCGCCGCCGATTCGCTCGCCGCCGGCATCGCCGTCATCCACCAGGAGCTGCAGTACGTGCCCGAGCTCACCGTGGCCGAGAACGTGCTGCTGGGCCGGCTGCCGCGCCGTTTCGGTTTGGTCGACCACAAGGCGGCGCGCCGCATCGTGGCCGAACGCCTGCGGCAGATCGGCGTCGACCTCGATCCCGCCGCGCGCCTGTCCACGCTGTCGATCGCGCAGCGCCAGATGGTCGAGATCTGCAAGGCAGTGATGCAGGATGCGCGCGTGATCGCTTTCGACGAGCCGACCAGCAGCCTGTCGCAGCGCGAGAGCGAGATCCTGTTCCGCCTGATCGGCGAGCTGCGCGCCGACGGCCGTACCCTGATCTACATCTCGCACCGGCTGGAAGAGCTGTACCGCCTGTGCGACGCATGCACCATCTTTCGCGATGGCCGCAAGATCGCCACTCATCCGGTGATGGCGGAGGTGCCGCGCGCGCGCCTGATCAGCGACATGGTGGGGCGCGACGTGCACGACATTTACGAATACCGCGAACGCGAACATGGCGCGGCGCGACTGGTGGTGCGCGGCCTGCGCGGCGCCAGCCTGCGGCAACCGAACAGTTTCGAGGTCCGTTCCGGCGAGGTGCTGGGCTTCTTCGGCCTGGTGGGCGCGGGTCGCAGCGAGTTGATGCGCCTGCTGTACGGCGCCGACCGCCGCTCCGCCGGCGAGGTCGAACTGGATGGCGCGAGGCTGGCCGGACTTGGCCCGCACGAAGCGATCCGCGCAGGCCTGTTCCTCGCGCCGGAAGACCGCAAGGAACAGGGCATCGTGCCCGAGGCCTCGGTGGCCGAGAACATCAACATCAGCTGCCGCCGCCACGACCTGCTGGGCGGGATCTTCATCCGCGCCAGGCGCGAGGCCGAGCTGGCGGACCGCTTCATCCAGCGCCTGCGCATCAAGGCACGCGACCGCAATCAGGAAATTCGCCTGCTCTCGGGCGGCAACCAGCAGAAGGCGATCCTCGCGCGCTGGCTGGCCGAGCCCGAACTGAAGGTGCTGGTGCTGGACGAGCCGACGCGGGGCATCGACGTCGGCGCCAAGAACGAGATCTATCGCATCATCCACGAGGTAGCCGCCGCCGGCTGCGCCGTGATCGTGGTGTCGAGTGAATTGCCGGAAGTGCTGGGCATCGCCGACCGTGTGATGGTGATGCGCGACGGCGCGATCAGCGGCGAGCTGGCGCGCGCGGAGGCGAACGAAACGGCGGTGCTGCGCCTGGCGCTCCCCGCGGCAAACCAATAACAGGAGGATGGAGTGACTTCGATGAATCCCGCCGTACCCGAGCTGGCGGTGCGCCGCGCGCGCCGCGAATGGGTGGCCGACTACAGCATGCCGCTGGCTTACGCGCTGCTGTTCGCGGTATTGTCCCTCACCGTCGAGAACTTCTTCTCGGGCGCGAACATTATCGGCCTGATGCTGTCGGTGGCGCAGATCGGCATGGTCGCCTGCACCATGATGATGTGCCTGGCCTCGCGCGACTTCGACCTGTCGGTCGGCTCGACCATCGCCTTCGCCGGCGTGCTCGGTGCGATCATCCTCGAACGCACCGACAGCGTGGGCCTGGCCTTCGCCGGCGCGCTGGGCGCGGGCGCGCTGATCGGCGCCGGCAACGGCATGCTGATCGCCTACCTGCGCGTGAATGCGCTGATCGCGACGCTGGCCACCATGCTGATGGTGCGCGGCCTGGCCTTCATCGTCTCGCACGGGCAGGCGGTCGGCATCGCCAACGAGGCCTTCATCGGCATCGGCGACGCGCGCCCGTTCGGGCTGCCGGTGCCGGTGATCGTAGTCGCGGCGTGCTTCATCGTGTTCGGCGTGCTGCTCAACCATACAGTGTTCGGCCGCAATACCCTTGCCATCGGCGGTAATCCGGAAGCGGCGCACCTGGCCGGCGTGCGGGTCGAGCGCCTGCGCGTCTGGATCTTCCTGCTGCAGGGCGTGGTGACCGCGCTGGCCGGCCTGATCCTCGCGTCGCGCATCACCAACGACCAGCCGAACGCGGCGCAGGGCTTCGAGCTGGACGTGATCTCGGCCTGCGTGCTGGGCGGCGTGTCGCTTCAGGGCGGCAAGGCGCGCATTTTCGGCGTGCTGGTCGGCGTGCTGGTGATGGGCACCGTCGAGAACGTGATGAACCTGCTCGACGTCGACGCCTTCTACCAGTACCTCGTGCGCGGCGTGATCCTGCTGGCCGCGGTGCTGCTCGACCAGCTCAAGACGCGTGCCGCGCGCGGCTGATCAGCTTCGTGATTCTTTGCCGCGGCCACGGTGGACCCGTGCGCAGCGGCGTAGAATAACCCCAGTCCCGTGAACTACGGGTCTCCTCTCGCCAGTCGCCGGAAACGGTCGACTGGTTTTTTTTGCGCGGAGCGTTAATGGCTTTTTCGATCCACCGCATTGCCATCGCCGCGGCCCTGATGCTGCCGTTGCTGGCCTGGGCCGCCGACATCCAGTTCCACAATCCGATCGTCCGCCAGCGCGCCGACCCACAGGTGGCGCTGCAGGCCGACGGCTATTACTACATGACGGCCACCGTACCGGAATACGACCGCATCGAGCTACGGCGCGCATGGACGCTCGATGGGCTGGGGCAGGCGGCGCCGCGGGTGGTGTGGCGCAAGCACGCCAATGGCGCGATGGGCGCGCACATCTGGGCACCGGAGATGCACCGCATCGATGGCAAGTGGTACATCTACTTCACCGCCGCGCCGGCCGAATCGGTGTGGGACATCCGCCTGTACGTGCTGGAAAACGCGGCGGACGACCCATTCAAGGGCGAGTGGATCGAGCGCGGCCAGTTGCACACCGGCTGGGAATCGTTCTCGCTGGACGCCACCACCTTCGCGCTGGAAGGCAAGCGCTACCTGGTCTGGACTCAGCGTGCCACCAGCAAGGGCGGCACCAATATCTACATCGCGCAAATGGATACGCCCTTGTCCATCACCGGCCGCGTGACCAGGTTGTCGCGCCCCGAATACCCGTGGGAGAAGGTGAAATACGAAGTCAACGAAGGCCCCGCGGTGCTGGTGCGCGGTGGCCGCGTATTCGTGACCTATTCGGCCAGCGCGACCGACGCCAACTACTGCATGGGCATGCTGAGCACGACTGCCGGCGCCGACCTGCTCGACCCTACGGTGTGGAGCAAGTCGCCGCAGCCGGTGTTCCGCAGCAGCCAGGCCAACGGCCAGTATGGCCCTGGCCACAATTCATTCACGACCACGCCTGACGGCAAGACCGACATCCTGGTTTACCACGCGCGCAACTACCGTGACATCAAGGGCGATCCGCTGCACGATCCGAACCGTGCGACGCGGGCACAGGTGATCCACTGGCGCGCCGACGGCACGCCTGATTTTGGCGAACCGGTGGCGGACGCGCCGCGGGATTAGGCGAGGGCGGCGCGCCAGCGCTGCCGGTACTGCGCCAGCCCCGCCGCGGGATGCGGCGTGATCGGGGTGCCGGCGCCGGCCGGCGTGTGGCCGCGGTGGCGCAGCATCCAGCCGCCGGCGGTGGTGCCGCTGGCGTCGTCCGAATAGCTCACTTGCTGCCGCGGGCGCAGGGCCGCCAGCAGCGGGCCGAAGTAGGGATTGGCCGTGAAGCTGCCCTCAACCGCGAGCGGGCCGCAGGCATGCAGGGCGTCGAGGCAGTAGTCGGTCATCAGCACGCAGTACAGCGTGGCCAGTGCGTAACGCTCGGCGGCGCTTTCCGGTTGCGGCCCGTCGATGCGGCCCGCGCTGCGGGCGAACGGGCCGCCTGCTTCAGCGAAGCAGGGCAGGGCCAGCGTTCCTTGCGCTATCAGCCGCTCGATGTCGGCCATGAAGCATACTTGCGGTTCCGGCCCGGCCAATGCGGCAAACTCGCGCCCGCCCATGAAGCGCATGCAGGCGACCGGCTTGCCTAGCGCGTTGGTATTGGCCAGCATGTCGGCGTCTTCGCGCAGCTGGGCGAGCGGCGCGCCGAAAGCCGCCGCGATCATCCAGGTGCCGGTGGACAGCACGGTGCGCGCGCCGCCGTCCTGCAGGTAGCGCATCAACGAGGCGTTCGAATCGTGGATGCCGGAGATGACGACGCAGTCGGGCGGCAACCCGGCGGCCTCGGCCACTTCGGGCAGCAGGGGGCCAAGCTCGGCCCATGGTGGCGCCACGTCCGGCATCAGCGCGGCCCAGCCCATGCGCTCGACCAGGCTCGAATAGCGCTGCGTCAGCGGATTCCACAGGTCGGTGTGGCAGCCGAGCGAGGTCGCTTCGCCGGCCGCCTTGCCGCTCAGGCGCCAGGCCCAGTACTGCGGATACGTCAGGATATGTCGAGCCTGTGCGAACTCGGGCGGGAAGCGCTGCGCCAGCCATGCCAGCTGGCGGCCCAGGTTCAGGCCTGCCGGCAGCGAGGGCGAATACGTTTCCGCATACGGCGGGCGCAGCGCATCGTAATCGACGCCCGGCAGCGCGGCCTCGTAATCGAGAACGGGCAGCGCCAGGCCCGCATCGCCGACCAGCGCCGCCGTTGCGCCATGCGTGACCGGCACGATCGCCGATACCCGCGCCAGTTGCGCGAAGGCGTGGCACGTCGACAGCATCCAGTCCCAGATGCCATCGACGTCGTGATGCGGGTAGGGGCCGCTGTCCAGGATCGCGTTCGGCCGCCGGCGCTCAGCCAGCAAGGTGCCATCGGCATCGATCAGCGCCAGCTTGGCGTTGGTCTTGCCGATGTCGAGAACGATCAGTGCATCGGGCGCCATGGCTCACCTGCCCGCTTTGCGGCGCAGCAGCCGCGGCACTGCGATGGTCACCAGGAGCAGCACGCCGACCAGGATGGTCACGTAGATGCCGGGGATGTTGGCCATTGCCATGCCGTAGGTAAGGGTGCCCATGGTGAGCACGGCCAGCATCACGCCGCCGATGGTGCCGGCGCCACCGGCGATGCTGACGCCGCCCAGGATCACCATCGTGATCACTTCCAGCTCCCAGCCGGTGGCGATATTCGGACGCGTGCTGCCGATGCGGCCGGTGAGCAGGAAGGCCGCGAGGCCGGCCATGGTCCCGGTCAGCATGAACAGCTCCATGCGGTAGCGGTCGACCGCGATGCCGGAAAAGCGCGCCGCTTCCGGGTTATTGCCGATGGCGTAGATGCGGCGGCCCCAGGCCGTGGCGTGCAGCACGAAGGCGAACAGCGCGGCGAACGCCAGCAGCACCACGAATTCGCGCGGCACGATGCCGAAGAAGTAGCCCTGGCCCCAGTCCGCCATCATCTGCGGATAGCCGGTGAAGGCCTTGTCGCCGAGGACCACGCTGGCCAAGCCGCGAAACAGCGACACGGTGCCGATGGTGACCACGATCGAGGGCAGCGCGAAGCGCGTGACCAGCAGGCCGTTGAGGAAGCCGCAGGCGGTGCCGGTGCCGAGCGCGGCCAGCGGCAGCGTCCAGTCGGGCATGCCGGCGGCCTTGGCCAGGCCCATGGCCACCGAGGACAGCGCCAGCGTGCCCGCCACCGAGATGTCGATTTCACGGCAGATGATCAGCAGCGCCATCGGCAGCGCGATCAGGGCCTTCTCGCTGAAGTTGGTGGTCCCATCCAGCAGGTTGTACAGGTCGAGGAAGTTCGGCTGCACGATCGCATTGCCGGCGAAGACCGCCACCAGCAGCACTGCCAGCAGGGTCTCCCAGCGCGCCAGCACGTTCTTGAAGCGGAAGCCTTCGCGGTCGAGTATGGTGTAGCGTGACGTTTTCGCGCTCGGCGGCATGGTGCTTGTCGCCGGGTTCACGCGGCGCTCCGTTTTGCGTTGAGTTGGTTTTGATGCAGCGGCAGGATCTGGCGGCTGCGGCGGATATTGCCGCGGGCATTGATCATCACCGCGACCAGGATCACGAGGCCCGTCAGGGCGCTCTGCCAGAATGGCGACACCTGCATCACCGGCAGCGCGTTGCCGATCACGGTCAGGAACAGCGCGCCAAGCACGGCGCCCATGGCCGAACCGACGCCGCCGGCAATGCTGACGCCGCCGATCACGCAGGCTGCGATGACGGTGAATTCGAAGCCGTAGGCGATCTCGGTGTAGGCCACGGCGTAGCGCGCGACCCACAGGTAGCCGGCCAGGCCCGCGACGAGGCCCGACAGGCCGTAAGTCCACAGCAGGCGGCGCGCCGTCGGGATGCCGATGTAGGCGGCGCACTGCGGCGCATTGCCGATGGCGTAGAGGTCGCGGCCGAAGCGGCTGTGGCGCGCGATGAAGCCGATTGCCAGCAGGGTGGCAGCGGCGATCCACACCAGGTGCGGCAGGCCGAGCAAACGGGTGAGCGGGAAGGCGATGAAGTTGGCCGGCATCTGGTGCGCGGACACCCAGGTTCCGCCCGACAGCACGAACACCAGGCCGCGATACACGCTCATGGTGCCGAGCGTGATGACGATCGGCGGCAGCGACAGCGTGCCGATCAGCCAACCGTTGACGAGACCCAGCGCCAGGCCGGTGAGGGCCGCGGCCAGCACCACCAGGAACAGCGGCAGATCCGGATTGTGCGAGGCCAGCATCGCCGCCACCATGCCCGACAGCGCCAGGTTGGACGCCACCGACAGGTCGACGCCGCGGGTGACGATGACCAGCATCTGGGTCAGCGCCAGCATCACCAGCAGGGTGCTGTCGGTGACCAGGTTGGCCAGCGAAGGGGCGGTCAGGAAGACCGGCGCGCGCATGCCGACCAGCAGGATCAGCGCGACGATCATCAGGGCGAGCAGGGGCTCGCGTTGTTTGAGCAGGTTCATGCGGCCTCCGCCAGTTCAAGTCCGGAGGCGGCTGCCACCACGGTTTCCGGCGTCGCCTGGCCGCGTTCGAACACGCGCTGCACGACGCCATGGTGCATCACGACCACGCGGTCGGCCAGGCCCAGCACTTCGGGCAGTTCGGAGGACACCAGGATCACCGACAGGCCCTGGGTCACCAGCTCGCTGACGAAGCGGTGCACCGCTGCCTTGGAACCGATGTCGATGCCCTTGGTCGGCTCGTCGAGAATGATCACTTTCGGATTGGTTGCCAGCCATTTGCCCAGCACGACCTTTTGCTGGTTGCCGCCGGAGAGTTCGGACACGTTCTGGCCCAGGTG
>JAEWEK010000360.1 GCA_023389425.1 Pseudomonadota bacterium
TAAAGCGCCCCGGAGATCATCGCGGCACGGAGTTGCCTCAGTGCATTTACATTGTGCACGATCTTTCCCGGTACATACAAGAAGTTTTGTTATCGCCCGATTCCTCCTCCTAATAGCTGCCACAGCGCATCACTTTTTTGCTGTCAACTGACGAGCGATATCGGTTATTGTTACGCCTTTCCGACGGCGTATTGGTCTCATGTTTGCTTATATCCTCCGGCGGCTCTGGCAGATGGTGCCGACCATGGCGGGCGTCGTATTGCTGGTGTTCGTACTATTCAACTGGGTGGGCGGCGACCCGGCTTATCTGCTGGCCGGGAAGATGGCCAATGCCGAGGCGATCGCCAACATCCGCCGCCAGCTCGGCATCGACGAGCCGTACTACGTCCAGCTGTGGATCTTCATCAAGCAGATCGCGACCTTCGACTTCGGCAATGCCTGGAGCACGGGCGAGCCGGTCGCGCACATCATTTCCAGCCGCCTCGGCCCGTCGCTGACCGTGCTGGTGCCGCTGACCGTGCTTGAAACCTTCTTCGGCATCGCGCTGGCGCTCGCCATCGCCTTCGTGCGCGGCTCGCTCACCGACCGCATGGTGATGGTGGCCTGCACGGTCGGCATGTCGATCTCGATCCTGGTCTATATCATCGTGTTCCAGTACTTGTTCGCCTACAAGCTCGGGCTGTTCCCGGTGCAGGGCTGGGGCGAGCACTTCACCGAGAACCTGCTGCGCTACGCCCTGCTGCCGATCCTGATCGGCCTGGCGGTGTCGATCGCGCCGACGCTGCGCCTGTTCCGCAGCTTCGTGCTCGACGAGGTCAACCAGGACTACGTGCGCACCGCGCGCGCCAAGGGCCTGCCGGAACGCCGCGTGGTGTGGGTACACGTGCTGCGCAATGCCGCGATCCCGATCATCACCTATGTCATGTCCAACCTGCCGGCGCTGCTGATCGGCGCCTTCCTGCTCGAACGCTTCTTCGGCATTCCCGGCATCGGGCGCGAAGTGATCCTCGCGGTCGAGCGCAGCGACTTCCCCGTCATCAAGGCGATCACGGTCTACGTGGCCGTCGCGACCATGGTGTTCAACCTGCTGGCCGACCTGATGTACCAGGCCGTCGATCCGAGGGTGCAGCTGAAATGAGCGGCATGCCAGCATTGCATGCCCACGCCGGTTCGCCCGGCCTGTGGACCCTCGCATGGCGCCGCCTGCGCGCCGACCGCCTGGCGATGGCCGCGCTGGCGGTGGTCGCGGCCTTCATCCTGATGGCGACGCTGTCGGCCGTGGGCCTGGTCGCGTCCGACTGGGAAGACGAAGTCGGCGTCAACTACGCGCCGCCGACCTTCATGGGTCCGGACGCCAGCTTGCAGGCCGCGCAAGCTGCCGCTGCCGCGCCGGTGCCGGACAATGCCTTCGATCCGCTGGCGCCGGACATCCGCGAACTGCGCGCGCAGCTCGACAAGCGCGGGCCGGCGGCCCAGCACACGCGCCGCGCGACGCTGCCGTTCGGCGCCGACAAATGGGGCCACGACATCGTCAAGAAGACCATCAAGGGCAGCCAGACCTCGCTCGTGGTGGGCCTGGTCGCGGCGCTGGTGGCGGTATCGCTGGGGACGCTGTTCGGCGCCGTTTCCGGCTTCTACGGCGGCGTGGTCGACGACGTGTTCAACTGGTTCTACAGCGTGTTCACCTCGATCCCGTCGATCCTGATGATCCTGACCGTGGCCGCGGTGCTGCAGCAGAAGGGCGTGCTGACCATCGTGCTGATCCTCGGCCTGACCGGCTGGACCGGGCCTTACCGCCTGATCCGCGCCGAATACATCAAGCACAAGGCGCGCGAATACGTGATGGCGGCGGACGCCATCGGCGCATCGAGCTGGCGCAAGATGTTCGGCCATATCTTCCCCAACGTGTCGCACGTGGCGCTGGTGCAGATGTCGATCCTGGTGGTCGGCTTCATCAAGGCCGAAGTGATCCTGTCCTTCCTCGGCTTCGGGGTGCCGGTCGGCGCGGTCTCGTGGGGCACCATGCTGAACGAGGCGCAGAATGAACTCATCCTTGGCAAATGGTGGCAGCTGGCCGCGTCCGCGAGCAGCATGGCGCTGCTGGTCACCGCATTCTCGCTGTTCGCCGATTCCCTGCGCGATGCCCTCGACCCGAAGGTGAAGTCATGACGGCGCTGCTGCAGGTGCGCGACCTGCGCGTGTCGTTCAAGGTCGACAGGAAGACCGTCTTCGACGCCGTGAAGGGCATTTCCTTCGAGGTGCCGCGCAATGCGACGGTGGCGCTGGTGGGCGAATCCGGCAGCGGCAAGACCGTCAGCTCGCTGGCGCTGATGGGGCTCCTGCCGCCGGAGACCACGATCGTCGACCCGTCGTCTTCGATCGTGTTCGACGGCCGCGAGGTGCTCGGCCTGCCCACGCGCGAGCGCCGTGCGCTGTGCGGCAAGGACATCTCGATGATCTTCCAGGAGCCGATGTCGTCGCTGAACCCGGTGTTCACGGTCGGCTTCCAGATCGGCGAAGTGCTGCGCCGGCACATGGGCATGAACGGCCGCCAGGCGCGCGCCCGCACGCTGGAGCTGCTGGAGGAAGTCGGCATTCCCGATCCTTCCGCCAAAATCGACGCCTACCCGAGCCAGATGTCCGGCGGCCGGCAGCAGCGCGTGATGATCGCGATGGCGATCGCCTGCGAACCGAAGCTGCTGGTCGCGGACGAGCCGACCACCGCGCTCGACGTCACGATCCAGAAGCAGATCATGGAACTGATCGGCGACCTGCAGAAGCGGCGCCAGATGTCGGTCCTGTTCATCACCCACGACCTCGCCCTGGTGGGCGAGATTGCCGACCGCGTGATCGTCATGCGCCATGGCGTGGTGCGCGAGGAGGGCGCCGCGGCGCAGGTGTTGGGCGACCCGCGGGACGCCTACACCCGCGCGCTGCTGCACTGCCGCCCGAAGCTGGACGAACGTCCGGTGCGCCTGCCGGTGATCGACGATTATCTCGACGGCAGCGTGGAGCCCGGCATTAGCTTGCCGCAGCGCGAACGCGGCACCGCGCCCGGCGACGACAATGTGCTGGAAGTGCGCAACCTGGCCAAGAGCTTCTGGCTGCGCGAGGGCCTGTTCGGCAAGCGCGAATTCAAGGCGGTGAAGGACGTGTCCTTCAAGCTCGCGCGCGGCAAGACGCTGGGCGTGGTGGGCGAATCCGGCTCGGGCAAGACCACGGTCGGCCTCACGCTGCTGCGCCTGCACCGCGCGACCGGCGGCAGCGCCCTGTTCGAAGGGCGCGACCTGATGGCGATGGACGATCGCGAGTTCCAGGCCTACAAGCGGCGCATCCAGATCATCTTCCAGAACCCGTATGCGTCGCTCAATCCGCGCTTCACGGTGGGGCAGATTCTGCTGGAACCGATGCGCATCCATCGGATCGGCGCCAATGACCGTGAGCGCGTCGGCATGGCGCACTACCTGCTCAAGCGGGTGGGGCTGCCGGAGCAGGCCTTCCACCGCTATCCGCACGAGTTTTCTGGCGGCCAGCGGCAGCGCATCGCGATCGCACGCTGCCTGACCATGAAGCCGGAGATCCTGGTGTGCGACGAGTCGGTGTCGGCGCTGGACGTGTCGGTGCAGGCGCAGGTGCTCAACCTGCTGCAGGATTTGCAGGACGAGTACAAGATGAGCTACATCTTCATCTCGCACGATTTGTCGGTGGTGAAGTACATCTCCGACCAGGTGATGGTGATGCATCACGGGAGCGTGGTGGAGCAGAACGATTCGGATGAGCTGTATCGCAATCCTCAGCAGCCGTACACCCGACAGCTGCTGGCCGCGATCCCGCGCGGAGCGTAGTCCGCTCCCCCTAAGACCGTCGTCCCCGCGCAGGCAGTGGTCCCATTTTGCCCGCATGGCGCTACGGTGTGATTTTGTGGTTTGTTGAGTAATGGGGTTCCCGCCTGCGCGGGAACGACGGCATTTGCCCGGTCGTTGCGAGCGCGTGTCCGGCATTTCGGCTACCATTCCTGCATGTCCCACCTCGCCCACCTCGTCCAGACCTACGGCCTGCTGCTCGTCTTCGGCATCGTCCTGGTCGAGCAGATCGGCTTGCCGATCCCTGCCTTTCCGGTGCTGATCGTGGCCGGCGCGCTGGCGCGGGACGGCCACGCCAATTGGGCCCTGGTCCTGCTGGCGAGCGTGCTGGCTTGCCTGGCCAGCGACTATTTCTGGTTCCGCGCCGGCCGCTACTACGGCAAACGCATCCTGCGCCTGCTGTGCCGCATTTCGCTGTCGCCCGATTCCTGCGTCAGCCAGACCGAAGACAATTTCAACCGTTTCGGTCCCAAGTCGCTGGTGGTGGCCAAGTTCATCCCCGGCTTCAATACCGTGGCGCCGCCGATCGCCGGCGCCATGGGCACGTCCACGCCGCGCTTCATCTGGCTGTCGGTTGCCGGCGGCCTGTTGTGGAGCGGCGTCGGCATCGGCCTCGGAATGATTTTCCATAACAGCGTGGACGACGTGCTGGACATCTTCGAAAGCATGGGCACGCGCGCGCTGGAAGTCCTGCTGGCCCTGCTTGCCATGTTCATCCTGTACAAATACGTGGAGCGCCGCCGCCTCCTGCGCGCGCTGGGCGTGCCGCGCATCAGCGTCGAGGAGCTGAAAGGCCTGATCGACGGCGGCCATGACCCGGTCATCGTCGACGCCCGCGGCGTGACCGCGCGCCAGCTCGACCCGTCGATTCCCGGCGCGCTGGTGTATTTCGACGGCAAGCCGGACGAGCTGATGGCAACGCTGGACAAGGATCGCCACATCATCGTCTATTGCAGTTGCCCAAATGACATCACTGCCGCCCAGGTGGCCAAGGAGTTCCTCTCCAATGGCTTCCACCGCGCCCGCCCGCTCAAGGGTGGGCTGGACGCCTGGAATGCCCATGTCGCGCTGCCGCCGGCCCAGTCGGGTGATTGCGGCTGCGCACAGGCTTGAGGTAGCTTGACTACTTCCGTCTGATCGATCTGTCTGCGGAATGCCGCTTTTAGGCGACGAAACTCTGTACCTAAACTACAAAAATACTTGCGCTTGGGTTAAGCAATCCTTTAAAGTGGAAACCTGATCAGTGTTCAGGTTCCCCATGATTGTCTCGACCCACATCGTTCCGCCCAAGCAATCCATGTCCGCGCGTGCCGACGGCGCGCGGCTGCTGGCCGACATCGGGGGGACCAATGCCCGCTTTGCGCTGGAACTGGCGCCGGGCCGCATCGAACAGATCGAAGTGCTGGCCTGCGACGCCTATCCGACCCTGGCCGATGCGCTGCGCGCCTACCTGGCCCTGCCGCAGGTGGCGGCCGCCGGCACGGTGCGCCATGCGGCGATCGCGATCGCCAATCCGGTCGACGGCGACGTGGTGCGCATGACCAATCACCATTGGGAGTTCTCGGTGACCGGACTGCGCACCGCCTGCGGCTTCGATACGCTGGTGGTGGTGAATGATTTCTACGCGCTGGCGCGCGCCTTGCCGCACCTGGCGCCGGAGCACAAGCACCAGGTCGGCGGCGGCGCGGCGCGCGCGCGGGCGCCGCTCGGCTTGCTCGGGGCTGGCACCGGCCTCGGCGTATCCGGCCTGATCCCGAACGGCGCCGGCTACACGGCCCTGCAAAGCGAAGGCGGCCACGTGACCTTCTCGCCCGCCAACGAGACCGAAGTCGCGATCCTGCAATATGCCTGGGGTGAGTTCAGCCACGTTTCGGCCGAGCGCCTGCTGTCCGGCGCCGGCGTCGAGCTGATCTACCGCGCGCTGGCGCAGCGCGCCGGCATGATCCAGGCCGAGCCGCTGGCGGCGCCGGAAATCACGCGCCGCGCCCTGGCCGGCGAGTGCGCGCTGTGCGACGAGGTGCTGGAAAGCTTCTGCGGCATGCTCGGCACCGTGGCGGCCAACCTGGCGGTGACGCTGGGCGCGCAGGGCGGCATCTATATTGGCGGCGGCATCGTGCCGCGCCTGGGCGAGCGCTTCGACCGCTCCTGCTTCCGCCAGCGCTTCGAAGCCAAGGGCCGCTTCGCCGACTACCTGGCGCAGGTGCCGGCCTGGGTCATCACGGCGCCGTATCCGGCTTTTATCGGCGTGTCCGCCATCCTCGCCGAGCAGCTGGGCGCCTGAGCCGCGTCGCCCCATCCGTGGCGCGCTTGTCCGTTGGCGCGTTTTATCGGTTACAATGGCCGCCAGTTGGATGAAACGGTGTCGTTCGCTCGCTCGCAACCGAGCCTCGTTTCACTTGAAAATCAAGGGCGTGCAGCCAGCCTGGCTGAAAGCCATGTGGCCGGGGCCATATCCCGGCACCAAATGCCCGGCGTCCAAGCCGGGCCAGGCAATCCAGTTTCAACGTGTCGCATCACTCGCCGCGTGCCTGTCGCCAGGAGCGCCGCACGCCGTTAAGCTGGTTTTTGTTTGATATTTTCTTTGCACTATATTGCATTGACCGGCTGACGACACCGATGAATACTGATGAGGCCAAGAAGGTCCTCGAGACCGCATTGCTGTGCGCGCGCGAGCCCATGTCCATCCATGTGATGAAGAAGCTTTTCGCGGAAGCCGATGCAGGCGGCGAGCCGGTTTCCAGCGTCGGCTCGGACACGATCAAGATCCTGCTCGAAGAACTGCGCCAGGATTGGCAGGAGCGCGGCATCGAGCTGGTGAGCCTGGCGTCGGGCTGGCGCTTCCAGAGCCGGCCCGAGATGAAGAGCTATCTCGACCGCCTGTCGACCGAAAAGCCGCCCAGGTACTCGCGCGCCACGCTGGAAACGCTGGCGATCATCGCTTACCGGCAGCCGGTCACGCGCGGCGACATCGAGGAAATCCGCGGCGTCGCGGTGAACTCGCAGACGATCAAGATGCTCGAAGACCGCGGCTGGATCGACGCCGTCGGCCACCGCGAAGTGGTGGGGCGGCCGGCGCTGCTGGGCACCACGCGCCAGTTCCTCGACGACCTCGGCCTGGCTTCGCTGGCGCAGTTGCCGCCGCTGCATCCGGTGGCCGACCTGCCGGACGGCCGCAGCATCGAGGCGCTGGAAGCGGCGCTGCAGCACAATTTTGAACAGTCCGGCGCGGAGCAGCCGGACATGGCACCAGATACTTCACCCGTTGAAGTCCCGATTCACGACAGCGCGCCCGAGCCGGCTACGGCGGCAGTGCTTGAACAGCAAAACCAAGAAATCGAATGATGAATCCAGAAATCACCGAGACCACGGGCGCGGAAGCAGGCGCGGAACCTGCCGCCAAGCCGAAGCGCCGCCCGCGCGCCGCCAAGGCCGACGCCGCGCCGGCGAAGGCCGCCACGCCGGAAGGCGACGCGCCCGCCGCCGACAAGCCCAAGCGCACCCGCAAGCCCGCGGCGCCCAAGGCCGAAGTGGCCGAAGCCGCTCCCGCCGCGCCAGCGCCGGCTGAAGCCGCGGCTGCGCCGGAAGGCCAGCGCAAGGCGCGCGGCCCGCGCCAGATGCGCGAACAGCGCCAGGCCCGCGCCAGGAACGAGCCGGCGATGCCGCAGGCCGAAGGCGAACAGCCGGCAGCGAGCGCCGCCGAGCCGCAGCGCGACGCCAGGGCCGAGCAGCCGCACGGCAAGCAAAAGCAGGGCAAGCACAAGCACGGCAAGCAGCAACAGGGCAAGCAGAAGCAAGGCAAGCCGCAGGCGGCCAGGGGCGGCCAGCAGCAGGGCAAGGGCAATGCGGCCGACGCCGTGTTCTCCTTCGTCACCTCGGACGATTTCGACGCCGCCGAAGGCGCGCGCGGCGGCCAGCCCAAGGCCAAGCTGCGCCGCGACCTGACCGCCGAAGACGACGCGCCCAAGCTGCACAAGGTGCTGGCCGAAGCCGGCCTCGGCTCGCGCCGCGACATGGAAGAACTGATTATCGCCGGCCGCGTGTCGGTCAACGGCGAGCCGGCCCACATCGGCCAGCGCATCCTGCCGACCGACGCCGTGCGCATCAACGGCAAGCTCCTGCAGCGCAAGACCAGCAACAAGCCGCCGCGCGTGCTGGTGTACCACAAGCAGGCCGGCGAAATCGTCAGCCACGACGATCCGGAAGGCCGTCCCTCGGTGTTCGACCGCCTGCCGACCATGAAGACCGGCAAATGGCTGGCCGTCGGCCGCCTCGACTTCAATACCGAAGGCCTGCTGCTGTTCACGACCTCCGGCGACCTCGCCAACCGCCTGATGCACCCGCGCTACAACATCGAGCGCGAATACGCGGTGCGCACGCTGGGCGAGCTGGAGGAAGGCATGCGCCAGAAGCTGCTGGCCGGCGTCGAGCTGGAGGACGGCCTGGCCGCGTTCAGCAAGGTGCAGGACGGCGGCGGCGAAGGCGTCAACCGCTGGTACCGCGTGGTGATCGGCGAAGGCCGCAACCGCGAGGTGCGCCGCATGTTCGAGGAAGTCGGCCTGACCGTGTCGCGCCTGATCCGTACCCGCTACGGCATGATGACCCTGCCGAGCGGCCTGAAGCGCGGCCGCTGGGACGAGCTGGACGAGCACGAGGTGCGCGCGCTGATGGGCGCGGTTGGCATCGAGAAGAAGGGCGGCTCGGCCGAGGGCAAGGGCAAGCAGAACGGCAGGGGCGGTCCGAAGCAGCAAGATCCGCGCCGCGCCGACGGCAACCGCATCGACCGCGCCGACGCCAATCGCAATGCCGATCCTTTCGGCCCGCAGGTCGTGCGTGCCGGCTCGACGCAGGGCGGCGGCATGCCGGGCGCGCGCAATGCGCCGCCGGGCAAGGGTAATCGCACGGGCAATCCGTTTTCGGGCCAGGGCGGCGGCGGGCGCGGCCAGGGACAAGGGCAGCGCCGTTCGGGCGGTGGCGGCGGACAGCGCCAGCCGGACCCGCTGCAGACGACGTTTGGTTTCGGCGGCAATACCGGCGGCGGGCGCCGCGGCGGCCAGGGTCCGCGCGGCTCCGAGCACGGCCTGCCGCGCCGCGGGCGCCGGGGTTAAGTCAGCTTCGGAACGTCAGCCCCGCGCAGGCGGGGACCCATAAAGCGCGTGCTTGGCCGCACCTGACGTTTCGGCCTTCAAACTGCGTATGGGTTCCCGCCTTCGCGGGGACGACGGTGTTTCGGTTGGCCGTGATCCGTCATTACGCCGCGCCGCAACATTCCACCCATGCGTGATAAAAACAACAAGCTTGCCCAAGCTGTTCATTTAGCAGTGGGTCGATTGCGGCTAAAGAGGTTTTTGGTTATAATTCACAGCCTAATCAAAGTTCTTCCCAGCGTTTTCGTGGTGCAAGTGCTTTCATCTGGTTGGGAATGTAAAAAGATGGGCAGATGCCCATTTTTTTTTTGTTGAACGGTTTTTTCGCCCTGGAGAAGTGCGGTGCAGCAGTTTGAATTGATCGCCACGACGGTCGCCGGCCTGGGCTACGAGCTCGTGGACGTCGAGCGCGGCGAGCGCGGTATTTTACGTGTGTACATTGATTTCCCGGCCGCCGACGCGGACGAGAAAGGTCCGATCACGGTCGAGGATTGCGCGACCGTGAGCCACCAGCTGTCGCACGTGCTGACCGTGGAAAACGTCGATTACGAACGGCTCGAAATTTCTTCGCCGGGGCTGGACCGGCCGGTGCGCACGATGGCCGACTTCGCCCGCTTCGCCGGGCACGAAGCCACGGTCAAGCTGCGCGTGGCGGCCCCGGGCACGAACCGCAAGACCTTCACCGGCATCTTGCGCGCCCCGGAAGGCGACAAGGTCGGTCTGGAATTTGATAGCAAGGATGGTGCGGCGTTGTTGGAATTTACCCTCGCCGAATTGGACAAGGCACGTTTGGTGCCGCAGGTGGATTTTAGGAGCCGCAAAGCATGAGTCGCGAAGTTTTGTTATTGGTTGATGCGCTGGCGCGCGAAAAGAACGTCGATAAGGAAGTCGTGTTCGGGGCACTCGAGTTTGCCCTGGCCCAGGCGACCAAAAAACGCTACGAAGGCGAAGTCGACATCCGCGTGTCCATCGACCGCGAAACCGGCGAATTCGAGTCTTTCCGCCGCTGGCACGTCGTTCCCGACGAAGCCGGCCTGCAGCTGCCTGACCAGGAAATCCTGCACTTCGAAGCCAAGGAACAAATCCCTGACATCGAGGTCGACGAGTACATCGAAGAGCCGATCGAGTCGGTCGAATTCGGCCGCCGCTTCGCCCAGGACACCAAGCAGGTGGTCCTGCAGCGCGTGCGCGATGCCGAGCGCGAGCAGATCCTGCAAGACTTCCTCGAGCGCGGCGACGCGCTGGTCACCGGCACCATCAAGCGCATGGAGCGCGGCGATGCCATCGTCGAGTCGGGCAAGATCGAAGCGCGCCTGCCGCGCGACCAGATGATCCCGAAGGAAAACCTGCGCATCGGCGACCGCGTCCGTGCCTTCATCCTGCGCGTCGACCGCAATATGCGCGGCCCGCAGGTGATCCTGTCGCGCACCGCCCCTGACTTCATCATGAAGCTGTTCGAGCTCGAAGTGCCCGAGATCGAGCAGGGCCTGCTGCAGATCAAATCGGCCGCCCGCGACCCGGGCGTGCGCGCCAAGATCGCCGTCTACACGGCCGACAAGCGCATCGACCCGATCGGTACCTGCGTCGGCATGCGCGGCTCGCGCGTGCAGGCCGTCACCGGCGAGCTGGGCGGGGAGCGCGTGGACATCGTGCTGTGGTCGGAAGACCCGGCCCAGTTCGTGATCGGCGCGCTGGCCCCGGCCAACGTGTCCTCGATCATGGTCGACGAAGAAAAGCACGCGATGGACGTGGTGGTGGACGAAGAGAACCTGGCGATCGCGATCGGCCGTTCGGGCCAGAACGTGCGCCTGGCGTCCGAGCTGACCGGCTGGAAGATCAACATCATGACCGCCGAGGAATCGGCCAACAAGGTCGCGCAAGAAACCGCGGCGATCCGCACGCTGTTCATGGAGCGCCTGGACGTCGACCAGGAAGTGGCCGACATCCTGGTCGAGGAAGGTTTCGCCAGCCTTGAAGAAATCGCCTACGTCCCCATTTCGGAAATGCTCGACATCGAGTCGTTCGACGAAGACACCGTCAACGAACTGCGCACCCGCGCTCGCGACGCGCTCGTGACCGAAGCGATCGCCTCCGAAGAAGGCCTGGAAGGCATGGAGGACGCGCTGGTCAATCTCGACGGCATGGACCGCACCACCGCCGGCAAACTGGGCCTGGCGGGTATCAAGACGCTCGAGCAATTCGCAGGCCTGGCCTACGACGAATTCGGCGCCATCCTGGCGCTGCCGATCGACCGCGCGCGCGAACTGATCAAGAACGAGTTTAACGATGTGTCCGACGACGAGATGAAACTGGTCGACGCCAAATACGACGACCGTGCCAAGGGGTTGCAGGCGAAAGCCTGGAACCAGGTGGAAGCCACCGCCAAGGCGTAATTTGCATTTCTTATCATCTGCCGCGACACATAGAAAAGAGGACTGAATGGCGAGTAACAACGTAGCCCAATTTGCCACCGAACTGAAGATGCCTGCAGACCTGCTGCTGACGCAGCTGCGTTCTGCCGGCGTCGAGAAGAGTTCGACGTCAGATCCCTTGTCGAAGGATGATAAGGACAAGCTGCTCGACCACCTGCGCCGCACCCACGGCGCCGGTGCGCAAACCGAAAAGAAGAAGATCACCATCACGCGCAAGGAAACCAGCGAGATCAAGCAGGCTGACGCCACCGGCAAGTCGCGCACGATCCAGGTCGAGGTGCGCAAGAAGCGTACCTTCGTCCAGCGCGAAGACCAGCTGACCACGCCGGCCGCCGCGCCGGTGGAAGCGGCCGCGCCGGTGGTCGATCCGGCCGAGCAGGCACGCCGCGAGGAAGACGCCAAGCGCCAGCGCGAGCTGATCGCGCGCCAGGAAGCCGAGCTGCGCGAGAAGCAGGAGCGCCTGGCCAAGCTGGAAGCCGAGAAGGAAGCCCAGGCCAAGGCCGCCGAAGAACAAGCCAAGCGCGACGCCGAAGCCGCCGCCAAGCGCGACGCCGAGCGCAAGTCCGCTGAAACCGCCGGCGCCGCCGCCGCCAAGACCGATGCCGCGCGCAAGGCCGAAGACGAGGAAGCCAAGCGCAAGTCCGAAGCCGCCGCCAAGGAAGCCGCCGAGCGCGCCGCCGAAACCGAGCGCGCGCGCAAGGCCGTGGCCGACGAAGTCGCGCAGATCCGCCTGATGATGAGCCAGCCGCGCCGCGTGATCAAGGCGCCGGAGCCGACCCCGGCACCGGTGGCCGCCAAGGCCAAGCCGGCCGAGGGCACGCTGCACAAGCCGGCCGACAAGAAACCGGCGGGCGCCACGGCCGACGCGCCCAAGAAGGGCGACAAGAAATCGATCAAGTCGGCCAATGTGGCCTCGACCTGGTCGGACGACAAGAAACGTGGCGGCGCGGGCATCAAGACGCGTGGCGCGGCGCCGGTCGGCCGTGACGGCTGGCGCGGTGGCGCCAAGGGCCGCCGCTCGCATGGCGACGACCGCGAGTCGAACTTCCAGGCCCCGACCGAAGCGAAGGTGCATGACGTCTACGTGCCGGAAACCATCACCGTGGCCGAACTGGCGCACAAGATGGCGGTCAAGGCCTCCGAGGTCATCAAGCAGCTGATGAAGCTGGGCCAGATGTGCACCATCAACCAGGTGCTGGACCAGGAAACGGCCATGATCGTGGTCGAGGAAATGGGCCACAAGGCGCACGCCGCCGCGGTGGACGATCCGGAGGCGATCCTGGCCGACCAGGGCGAGCAGACCCACTACGAATCGTCGCCGCGCGCGCCGGTCGTCACGGTCATGGGCCACGTCGACCACGGCAAGACCTCGCTGCTGGACTACATCCGCCGCGCCAAGGTCGCCGCGGGCGAAGCCGGCGGCATTACCCAGCACATCGGTGCGTACCACGTGGACACCCCGCGCGGCACCATCACCTTCCTCGACACCCCGGGCCACGAGGCGTTTACCGCCATGCGTGCCCGCGGCGCCAAGGCAACCGACATCGTCATCCTGGTGGTGGCGGCGGACGACGGCGTGATGCCGCAGACCAAGGAAGCAATCGCCCACGCGAAAGCCGCCGGCGTGCCGCTGGTGGTGGCGATCAACAAGATCGACAAGCAGGGCGCCAACGCCGACCGCGTGACCCAGGAACTGGTGGCCGAAGGCGTGGTGCCGGAAGAATACGGCGGCGATTCGCCGTTCGTCCCGGTGTCGGCCAAGACCGGCCAGAACATCGACGCGCTGCTCGAGCAGGTGCTGCTGCAGGCCGAAGTGCTGGAGCTGAAAGCCCCGGTCGACGCCCCGGCAAAAGGCCTGGTGGTCGAGGCGCGCCTGGACAAGGGCCGCGGCCCGGTCGCCACCATCCTGGTGCAGGCCGGTACGCTCAAGCGCGGCGACGTCGTGCTGGCGGGCTCGTCCTACGGCCGCGTCCGTGCGATGCTCGACGAAAACGGCAAGGCGATCGCCGAAGCCGGCCCCTCGATCCCGGTCGAGATCCAGGGCCTGACCGAAGTCCCGGCCGCCGGTGAAGAAGTGATGGTGATGGCCGACGAGCGCAAGGCGCGCGAAATCGCGCTGTTCCGTCAGGGCAAGTTCCGCGACGTCAAGCTGGCCAAGCAGCAAGCTGCGAAGCTGGAGAACATCCTCGGCCAGATGGCCGAAGGCGAAGTCCAGAACGTGCCGCTCATCATCAAGGCCGACGTGCAGGGTTCGCAGGAAGCGCTGGTCGGCTCGCTGCAGAAGCTGTCGACCTCGGAAGTGCGGGTGCAGATCGTGCACGCGGCCGTGGGCGGCATCTCGGAATCGGACGTCAACCTGGCGGTGGCCTCGAAAGCGGTCATCATCGGCTTCAACACCCGGGCCGACGCGTCGGCGCGCAAGCTGGCCGAAGCCAACGGCGTCGACATCCGCTACTACAACATCATTTACGATGCGATCGACGAGATCAAGGCGGCGATGTCGGGCATGCTGGCGCCGGAGCGGCGCGAGCACGTCACCGGCCAGGTCGAGATTCGCCAGGTCATCCTGGTGTCGAAGGTTGGCGCGATCGCGGGCTGCCTGGTCACCGACGGCGTGGTCAAGCGTACCTCCTCGGTCCGCCTGCTGCGCAACAACATCGTCGTGTGGACCGGCGAGATCGACTCGCTCAAGCGCTTCAAGGACGACGCCAAGGAAGTCCGTGCCGGCCTCGAGTGCGGCCTGTCGCTGAAGAACTACAACGACATCCAGGTGGGCGACCAGCTGGAAGTGTTCGAGATCCAGGAAGTGGCCCGTACGCTGTAATCACAGCCTTCGGAGTACCATCTGGGGTCAGGGAGTTTGCGCTCCCTGGCCCCAAGTTTTTATGAATCGCCACCGAACGTCGTTCCCGCCTGCGCGCGAACGACGATAACAATAGATCACCATGGCAAAACATAGCAAAAGCATCCCCCAGCGCGGCCAGCGGGTCGCCGACCAGATCCAGCGCGACCTGTCCGAGCTCATCAGCTTCGAGCTGAAAGACCCGCGGGTCGGCATGATCACGCTCACCGAAGTGCAGCTCACGCCGGACTACGCGCACGCCAAGGTCTACTTCACGCTGCTGAAGGACAGCCCGGAAGCCGTGCGCGATACCCTGGCCGGCCTGAACAAGGCCTCCGGCTTCCTGCGCAATCTGCTGGGCAAGCGCCTGCACATCCACACGCTGCCGCAGCTGCACTTCATCCACGACACCTCGACCCTGCGCGGCATGGCGATGTCGGCGCTGATCGACCAGGCGATGGCCACCACCCGTCCGGCGGACGACGCCACCGACGAAGACGCGGATTCCGAGTGAGCGATCGTCCGATCAAGAAAGCACGCGAGCTGGTCGATGGCGTGCTGCTGCTCGACAAGCCGGTCGGCCTGTCCTCGAATGACGCGCTGATCAAGGCCAAGCGCGTGCTCAACGCCAAGAAGGCGGGCCACACCGGCACGCTGGACCCGTTCGCGACTGGCCTCTTGCCGCTGTGCTTCGGCGAAGCGACCAAGTTCTCGCAAGACTTGCTGGAAGCGGACAAGACCTATGAAGCGACCGTGCACCTGGGCGTGATGACCACCACCGGCGACACCGAAGGCAGCGTGGTTGAAGGCCGCGAGGTGGACGTGACGCTGGAACAGATCGAAGCGGCGCTGGCCCGCTTCCGCGGCCCGATCCTGCAGGTGCCGCCGATGTATTCGGCCCTCAAGCGCGATGGCAAGGCGCTGTACGAATATGCGCGCGAAGGCGTGACGCTGGAACGCGAGGCGCGGCCGGTCACCATCCACGGCCTCGAATTCATCGCCTACGACGCGCCGATGCTGAAGATTCGCGTCACCTGCAGCAAGGGCACCTATGTGCGCGTGCTGGGCGAGGACATCGGCGCCGCGCTCGGCTGCGGCGCGCATCTGAACGCCTTGCGCCGCACCGGCGTCGGGGCGCTGACTGCGGCAGGCATGATCACGCTGCAGGATCTGCTCGCGCATCCCGCCCCGCGCTCGCTGCTGGCCCCGGTGGACGCGCTGCTGTCGTCCTTCCCGCGCGTCGACCTGACGCCGGAACTGGCCAGGCGCTTCCTCAACGGCCAGCGCCTCGCGCTGGGCAAGGAGCCGGTGGCCGTGCCGCCAGGGCAGGGCAGGGTGCGGGTCTATGAAGCCGACAAGCTGCTCGGCACCGCCATCCTGCAGGAGTATTCGATCCTCGCTCCCGAGCGCCTGGTCGCCCGCGCCGAGTAATACCCGGCACCGAGGTCGTTGGTGCACATCTCCCGATGCATACGTGTCCAACGGACACCGTGCCCCCGTCCGCGGACGCGCCAGGCGATGCGGCGTGCCAGTCAATACATGCTGGCACGCGTCTTGCACAGCTACGCGATCATCCAAACGACAGGGAGTTCCCCATGCATATCCGATCCTCGCAGGCGCTGGCCGCCGTGCTGCTTTGCCTCGCCGGCCTCGCGCAAGCCGAGCCCGGCAACACCGGCCGCGACGCCGTCATCAACGAAGCGCTGGCCAAGATCCGCGACGATTACGTCCACCCGGACAAGTTCGCCGCGATCGAAAAAAATGTGCGCGCGCACCAGGCCAGCGGCGAATACGAGGCCGCGGCCGACGACAAGGAATTCGCCAAACTGCTGACCACCCACCTGCAGGAAGTCAGCCAGGACAAGCACATGAACCTGCGCTTCCAGGCCAATGCACGCACCCTGCGCCCGGCAGCGTTCCAGAGCACCCCTGCCCAGCGCGAGCAGGAACGGCGCGAGAACTACGGCTTCCGCCGCGTCGAAGTCCTGCCCGGCAACGTCGGCTACATCGATACCGCCTACTTTCACGACGACGTGAAGTTTTCCGGCGCCACCATCGCGGCGGCGATGGCCTTCCTCGCCAACACCGACGCGTTGATTATCGACCTGCGCAACAATCGCGGCGGCGGCGAGGCGATGCAGATGCTCGCCAGCTACCTGATCCAGGGAAAGGTTGAGCTGATGCGTCTCCAGTACCGCCGCCAGGGCACGATGCATGCGATGACGCACGACAAGCTACCCGGCAAGCGCTACCTCGGCAAGCCGGTCTACGTGCTGACCTCGGGCCGCACCTTCTCGGCCGGCGAAGCCTTCGCCTACGCGCTACAGGGGCTGAAACGGGCGACCCTGGTCGGCACCACCACACGCGGCGGCGGCAATCCCAATGAGCTGGTCCCGGTCGGCAGCGATTTCGTGTTGTCGGTGCCGATCGGCGAGTCGATCAGTCCGGTGACCGGCACCAGCTGGGAAGGCGTGGGCGTCAAGCCGGACGTGGCGGTGGACGAGAAGGAGGCGCTTGGCCACGCGCACCGCCAGGCACTGCAGGCCTTGCAGGAGGCGACCCGGGATGAGGCGCGGCGCGCCGATCTGGCCAAAGCGCTTGAAGCATCGGCAAGGCTTTGAGAGGACCTATGAAAAAATTGCTGCTTACCTTACTCAGCCTGCTGCTGGCAAGCGTACAGGCGCACGCCACCAAGGTCGAGTTCAAGGACGGACGCTGGTTCGATGGCCACGGCTTCAGCGCCGCGACCTTCTATAGCGTCGATGGCACGCTGACGCTGGAGCGTCCGCCGGCAGTCGACCGGACCGTCGACCTGGCCGGCAAGTTTGTCGTGCCGGCCTTCGGCGACGCCCACCACCATGGGATCGATGGCATCGAAGGCCTGGACGCCAAGGTCGACAGCTTCCTCGACGCCGGCGTGTTTTACGTGAAAAATCCCAACGTCATTCCGGATCTGCTGACGCCGGCGGTGCGCGCCAAGCTGAACCGGCCGACGTCCATCGATGTCGTCTTTTCGAACGGCGGACTGACCGCGAGCGGCGGCCATCCGGCCAGGCTGCACGACAT
>JAEWEK010000366.1 GCA_023389425.1 Pseudomonadota bacterium
CAGCAACACCATGCCACCGCTCCGGCCACGGGTCCGCATCATTTCGCGTGATGCAGGGCAGCCTGGCCGAGGTCCCACATCGGCAGGAAAATACCGAGCGCCAGCACCAGCACGACGCCGGCCAGGAAGGTGATCAGGATCGGCTCGATCTGGCTCGACAAGGTCTTGAGCTGGTAATCGACCTCGCGCTCGTACATCTGCGCGATCTCGTCCATCAGCTCATCGAGCGAGCCCGATTCCTCGCCCACCGCGATCATCTGCAGCACCAGAGGCGTGAAGATGCCGGTGGCGGTGGCGGTACGCAGGATGCTTTCGCCGCGCTCGACACCGTCGCGCATCTGCTCGACCATCGCACTGAGGTAGGCGTTATCGACCGTTTGCGACACCACCGTCAGCCCCTGCACGATCGGCACGCCGCTGCGGATCGCCAGCGAAAAGCTGCGGGCGAAGCGCGCCATCGTCCCCTTATGCAGGATCTTGCCGGCGATCGGCAGGCGCAGCTTGCGCCGGTCCCATTCGAGGCGTCCCGGCGGCGTGCCGATCCAGCCGCGGAAAATCATCGCCGCCGCGATCGCAGCGCCGAGCAGCGCCGGCCAGTACGCCACCGAGAAGCGCGAGGTGGCGATCAGCACGCGCGTCATCAAGGGCAGCTCCGCGTTCAGCGATGCGAACACGTGTTCGAACTGCGGTATCACCAGCACGTTGACGATCACGATCGCCACCAGCATCGCGCTCACCACGAAGGACGGATAGCGCAGCGCCGACTTCACGCGCTGGCGCATGTCGCGGTCGAACTCGAGGTGGTCGAACAGGCGCAGGAATACTTCCTCGAGGCGTCCGGTCATTTCGCCGACGCGCACCATCGACAAGTAGAAATTGGAGAAGCAGTCGGGGTGGCGCTTCATCGCGGCCGACAGCTCGCGACCGGCGTCGAGCGACTCGCGCAGATCCTTGACGACCTTGGAGAACGACTTGTTGATCGCGGATTCCTGCAGGCCCGCCAGCCCGCGCATGATCGGCACGCCGGACTTGAGCAGCGTGTACATCTGGCGGCTGAACAGCTGCACGTCCATCGACGTGACCTTTTGCCGGGTCAGCCGATCCCACACGCCGCGCCAGCTCAGCGAACCGCCCTTGCCGCTGGTCGGCGTGATCTCGACCGGCGTGACGCCGCTGCCGAACAACTGGTCGGCGCAGGCGCCGGCGTCGGCCGCTTCCAGCACGCCGGTCATCAATGCGCCGCTACCGTCACGGCCCTTGTACGCGAAGAACGGCACCTTATTCCTCTATCTGGTTCGACACGCGCATCGCTTCGGCCACCGTGGTGCGCCCGGCGACCACCAGCTGCACGGCGTGACGGCGCAGCGTGTTCCCGTCCATCTCGGCATGGGCTACCTTGAGGAAGTGCGAGGGATCCGGATGGTTGGAAGCGTCGATCACGCGGCGCGTCATTTCCAGCAGCTCATACACGCCGGTACGGCCGCGATAACCGGTGCCGTTGCAGTGCGAGCAGCCGCGCCCATGGAAGTAATGGCCGCTGTCGACGTGGTCGCCCAGTTCCTGGCGCAGCCACGCGCGCTCCACCGGCGACGGCTGGTATTCGGTGCTGCAGCTTTCGCAGATCACGCGCACCAGCCGCTGCGCCAGCACGGCCTGCAGCGAGCCGCCCACCATGTAGCGCGGCACGCCCATGTCCATCAGGCGCAGCGGGGTGCTGGCGGCGTCGTTGGTGTGCAGGGTCGACAGCACAAGGTGGCCGGTCATGGCGGCGCGCAGGCCGATCTGCGCGGTTTCCTGGTCGCGCATCTCGCCGACCAGCACGATGTCCGGATCCTGGCGCAGCGCCGAGCGCAGCACACGCGCGAAGGTCAGGTCGATCTTGTCGTTGACCTGCACCTGGTTGATGCCGGCGAGGCGGTATTCGACCGGGTCCTCCACCGTGACGAGCTTTTTCTCGACCGAGTTCAGTTCGGCCAGCGCGCTGTACAGGGTGGTGGTCTTGCCGGAACCGGTGGGGCCGGTGACCAGCACCAGGCCGTTCGGGCGCTGCACGATGGCGCGGAAGCGCTCGACCAGCGCGGGCGGCATGCCGATCGCGTCCAGCCGCAGATTGGTATTCCCCTGGTTCAGCAGGCGCATCACGACCGATTCGCCGTATTGCGTCGGCATGGTCGAGATACGCACGTCGAGGCGCTGGTTGCGCACCTTGACGGCGAAGCGGCCGTCCTGCGGCAGGCGCTTCTCGGAGATGTCGAGGTCGGCCATCAGCTTCAGGCGCAGTGCCAGCGGCGTCGCCACCTTGATGTCCGCTTCGGTCTGCAGGTGTAGCACGCCGTCGATGCGGAAGCGGATCTGCAGGCGCCCTTCCTGCGGCTCGATGTGGATGTCCGATGCGCGCACCTGGGCCGCGTCGTCGAACACCGACTGCAGCAGCTTGACGATCGGCGCTTCTTCCAGGCCCGGGTTGGCGGCCAGCGCGCCGAAGTCGACGAAATCGTCGCCCAGGTTCTGCTCGACCTCGCGCGCGAGGCCGGTGATCTCGCCTGTGCGGCGGTAGATGCGGTCGATCGCCTGCAGCACCTCGGTCTCGTTGACCACGGCCAGTTCGACGCCCCGCTTGAGCAGGCGCGCGATCTCGTCATACGCAAACAGGTCGGTCGGGTCGGACACGCCGACCAGCACGGATTCGCGGCGGTCTTCCAGCACCAGCGCACGGAAGCGGCGCGCGGCCGTTTCGGGCAGCAGCCGCACGACCTCGGCGTTGATGTTGTAGAACTTGAGGTTGATGTAGGGGATATTGAGCTGGCGGGCCAGCGCGCTGCCGATCTGCTCCTCGGTCACATAGCCGTTCTCGACGAACACCCGGCCAAGCTTGCGGCCACTGCGCTTCTGGTCGGCCAGCGCGGCGCTCAGTTGTTCTTCGGTGAGCAGCTTCTGCTGTACCAGTATTTCGCCAAGCCGGACTTTTTCGGGCCTTGCCATGCGTCTCTTCCCCAATCTTCAGTAGCGCGGCCATTGTAGTCCAGAAAATGGCTGTGTTTTCATCTGGAAACAGGAGTTGCTGGCGAAATGTTGGAGCCAGGACGGCTCGCGGCGGCCGGGTGTTGTGCGGCGCCCACGGTAAATTGCCACAGGGAAATTACCCCTGTCGCCGTCGTCCCGGCGGCTCAGGTATAACAGCGCAACACAAACTCCGCCACGCACACCGGCTTGATGGCCCCTTCCCGCTCGACCGTCACTTGCCAGACGATCTGCATTGCGCCATCGACCGGCTCGCAAGATTGCAGCAGGAAACGGCCGCGCACCTTGCTGCCGGCCGGGACCGGCGCGGGAAAGCGCAGGCGGTTCACGCCATAGTTGATGGTCAGGCGCAGGCCGCCGATGCGCAGCGCCGATTCGAGCATGGCAGGCAGCAGCGACAAGGTGAGGAAGCCGTGCGCGATCGGCACGCCGAACGGCGACTCGCGCTTGCAGCGCTCGGGGTCGACGTGGATCCACTGGTGATCGTCGGTGGCGTCGGCGAAAGTGTCGATGCGCTGCTGCGGGATGTCGAACCAGCGCGACTGCCCGACCTCGGTGCCGACCAGGGCGCCAAGTTCCCGCACGCTGGCGATGTCACGCATCGCTGCCCCCTGGCCGGCGCGCGAACATGCCCATGCCTTCGACCGTGCAGACTTCCTCGCCGTGCTGGTTGGTGGCGATCCACTTCGACCACGCCACGCCGCGGTCCGGCCTGGAAGCTGATGCCTTGACCCTGGTGGTGATGTAGCGGACCGCGAGTGTGTCGCCCGCACGCACCGGCTGCTTCCAGCGCACGCTGTCCAGGCCGGGCGAACCCATGCTCGACGCGTTGGCCATCAGGCCGTCGACCACCATGCGCATCATCATGCTGCAGGTATGCCAGCCGCTGGCGATCACGCTGCCGTAGATGGACTTGGCGGCCGCTTCGCGGTCGACGTGGAAGGGCTGCGGATCGAACTGGCGCGCAAACGCGATGATCTCATCCTCGCTCACCTCGCGCCGGCCAAGGTCGATCTCCTGGCCTTCGTAGAAGTCCTCGAAATACCAATGCTTGCTCATGCGGCGATTCCTTCGGCAAAGCCGGCTTGCGCGATGAAACGCGCGAGGTGATGGTCCGCGTCGCCCAGCGTCAGTTCGATGGCCGACAGGCGCTTGAAGTAGTGCGATGCCGGCAGTTCGTCGGTCACTCCCATCCCGCCGTGCAGCTGGACCGCCTGCTGGCCGATGAAGCGCGCAGCCTGGCCGACCCGGTACTTGGCGGCGGACACCACGCGCCGGCGCTCGGCGGCGTCGGCCGCATCGTACTTGACCGCGGCCAGCAGCGCCATCGAGCGCGCCTGTTCGAGGTGGATGAACATGTCGGCCATGCGGTGCTGCAGCGCCTGGAATTTGCCGATCGGAACACCGAACTGCTGGCGGGTCTTGAGGTAGTCGAGCGTGGCGTCGAACAGCGCCTCCATCGCCCCCAGCGCTTCCGCACAGAGCATGGTTGCGCCGTAGTCGAGCGCGGCGTCGAGCAGCGGCCAGCCCTGCCCTTCCTCGCCCAGCAGCGCGCCGGCGCCGAGCTTCACCTGGTCGAAGCGGACGTCGGCGGCGCGCAAGCCATCCAGCGTGCGGTAGCCGGTGACGCGCACGCCTGCGGCATCGGCCGGCACAACGAACAGTGAGATGCCGTCGCGGTCGCGCTGGGCGCCGGCCGTGCGCGCGGACACGATCAGCGCGGCCGCCTCCGCGCCATGGATCACCACCGTCTTCGCGCCATCGACGACATGACCATCGCTGTCGCGGCGGGCGATGGTGGCGATGTCGGACATGTCGTGGCGCGACTGGCGTTCGCCCAGCGCGCTCGCCAGCTTCATGCCGCCGCTGGCGACGCGCTCGAGCAGTTCGGCGCGGCCGCCGGCAAGCTTGAGGAACTGCGCGCCCAGCACCGTGGCGAAATACGGCTCGACCACCAGGCCCCGCCCCAATTCGCGCATGACGACGAACATGTCGACCGCCGTGCCGTCGAAGCCGCCCTGCGCCGCCGGTACGGGCAAGGCCGTCATGCCCAGTTCGGCCAGCATGTTCCATGCCGCGTCCGAGGTGCCGGCTGCCGAATGCACGATGGCGCGGCGCGCTTCGAAGCTGTAATCGCGCGCGATCCAGCGCTTGAGCGCGTCGGCGAACTGGAGCTGCTCTTCCTTGTAGTCGAAGTCCATGGTGTTCCTCACAGGCCCAGGATCATCTGGGCGATGATGTTGCGTTGGATTTCGTTCGACCCACCGTAGATCGAGGTCTTGCGGTAGTTGAAGTAGTATGGGGCCAGCGGCGCGGCATCGTCGTCGCCGGCAACGCTGTGTTCGTGCCCGCCTTCCAGGTAGAGCGGATCGAAAGGCAGGGCCATCGGGCCGGCCGCCTCGACCATCAGCTCGGTCAGCATCTGCTGGATGTCGGTGCCGCGCACCTTGAGCACCGACGCTTCCGGGCCAGGCGCGCAGTCGGCCTTGGCGAGCGCGCGCAACACCGTGATCTCCAGCGCCATCAGTTCGATTTCCAGCGCGGCGACCTTGGCGGCGAACAGCGGATCCTCGATCAGCGGGCGCCCGTTCCTGTGCTCGCGGCCGGAGAGGCGCTTGAGGAAGGCCAGCTCGCGCTTGGAGCGGCCGACGGCGGCGATGCCGGTCCGTTCATGGCCGAGCAGGTACTTGGCGTAGGTCCAGCCCTTGTTCTCCTGCCCGACGAGATTGGCGACCGGCACGCGCACATTGTCGAAGAAGACTTCGTTCACCTCGTGGTCTTCGTCGAGCATGATGATGGGGCGTACCGTCACGCCGGGCGCGTGCATGTCGACCAGCAGGAAAGAAATCCCCTCCTGCTTGCGCACGCCGGGATCGGTACGCACCAGGCAGAAGATCATGTCGGCATGCTGGGCCAGCGTGGTCCAGGTCTTTTGGCCGTTGACGATGTAGTGGTCGCCGTCGCGCACGGCGCTGGTCTTGAGCGAGGCGAGATCGGAGCCGGCGCCGGGTTCGGAATAGCCCTGGCACCACCAGTCCTCGCAGGACAGGATGCGCGGCAGGTAGTGCTCCTTCTGTTGCTGGCTGCCGAAGGCCATGATGACGGGCGCCACCATGTTGACGCCGAAGGGCATCACCTGCGGGCAGCCGGCGCCGGCGCATTCTTCTTCGAAGATGTGGCGCTGCACGGGCGTCCAGCCGGGGCCGCCGTATTCCCTGGACCAGGCGGGCGCGACCCAGCCTTGCCGGTGGAGGATCCTGTGCCAGCGGACGAAGTCGTCCTTCGACAGGCGCAAGTGGCTGCGCACCTTGTGGCGCAGGTCGGCGGGCAAGTGCTGGTCGAGGAAGGTGCGGACCGAGTCGCGGAATGCACGGTCCTCCTCGGTATAGTCCAGGTCCATCGTGTCTCCTTGTTATCCTCCGGGCGATAAAAGCACGACCGTTCACAAGGATTGTACCTGAACCGGAAACGAATACCGTGGAACGGATGGGCGCGCGTGGCGCCCATCCCCGCCAGTGCCGATTAACGGCGGCGGCGACGTATCACGCCGCCTGCCCCCAGCAGGCCCGCCAGCATCAGCGCGATACTGGACGGCTCGGGCACGGCGGTGGCGTCGGACTGCACCTCAAGCGGCGCGATCTGGGACGGCGCCGGCACGATGACGCTGTTGCCGGACGTTCCGCCGCCGATCGAGCCACCGACCACGATCGACCCGCCGGACGAGCCGCCGATGGAACCGCCGAGCGAGCCGCCGCTGGCGCCCCCGCCGCCCGCGCCGCCGGATGCACCACCGCTGGAACCGCCGACCGTGCCACCGGACGAGCCGCCACTGGCCCCGCCGCCCGATCCTCCGCCGGAACCTCCGGTCGAACCACCGCTGGCGCCGCCGGACGCGCCACCGCTGGCGCCACCGCCTGAGCCTGCGCCCGTGCCAGTGGACGAAC
>JAEWEK010000398.1 GCA_023389425.1 Pseudomonadota bacterium
CGGGCGAGCAGATCGTGACCGAAGACGGCATCGCGGTGCTGGATGCCGACGCGCCGCTGGCTACCGTGATGTCGCCGCTGTCGGCCTTCCTGTCGCACGCGTCGCTGGAGGCGGGCGACGCGCAGGCGCAGGTCGGGCAGGAAGCGCTGCAGCTGATGACGGTGCACTCGGCCAAGGGCCTGGAATTCGACGCCGTGTTCATCACCGGCCTTGAAGAGGGCCTGTTTCCGCACGAGAGCAGCGCGCGCGAGGCCGACGGCGTGGACGAGGAGCGCCGCCTGATGTACGTGGCGATCACGCGTGCGCGGCGCCGGCTGTACATGAGCTTTACCCAGCAGCGCATGCTGCACGGGCAAACGCGCTTCAACATGAAGTCGCGCTTTTTCGACGAGCTGCCGGAAGAATCGCTCAAGTGGCTGTCGCCGCGGGTGCAGGGCAACTGGTTCGCCAACCGCAAGGCGACGACTGCCTGGGATGACGCCGAGTTCCGCAACGGTGGCGTGGACAACAAGATCGCCAAGCAGATCACGCAGAAGTCGGGACATGGCTCCGGCTGGCGCATCGGCGAGTCGGTTGCGCATGCCAAGTTCGGCGAAGGCGTCATCGTGAATATCGAAGGCGGGGCAGGGGCGGCGCGGGCGCAGATCAACTTCGGCGCGGCGGGGATGAAGGTGCTGGACCTGTCAGTGGCGAAGCTGGAACGCTTGTCGCGTTAAGTTGCCCTCGAAACCATCGTCCCCGCGCAGGTCGGGGACCCATGGACCGGTTGAGTAGTGGAAGCATGGCGCCGCAGGCCCGCGAACCGGGCCGGCGTTCATACTGAATGGGATGGAACAGGCTCGATCGGCTTGCCGAAGATTTGCCGGTACCCCACGTAAATCGCACACTGCAGCAACAGCACGAATATAAACAGGATCCCGTACATCACCGCGAAAATCCCCGCCTGCGACACGCCGATCAGGCCGAACAGCGGCGTGATGAAGAACGAGACCAGGCAGAACAGCCCGAACCACGCCCCCAGCAGCACCACGAACACCCGCGCGCTTTTCACCACCGCGAAAAAGCTGTAGAACGTCGCCTTCCCCGGTCCCATCTTTTCCCAGTACACCAGCGGCGCCGCGAACGCCAGCGAGATCAGTACCGACAGGTCGATCACGAACAGCGCCAGCATGCCGAGCATGTCGCGCGGCGCGATGTCGAGTTTTTGCGGCACCGAACCCTGGTCGCGCAACTGCTGCCAGAAGGCGTCGTTGATCAGCACGGACGACAGCAGCGTCATCACCGCCGACACGATCAGGAACACCACGCCCAGTTTGCACAGCGATGCCACGGCCGGCTTGCGAAAGCCGGTCGCCAGCACGCGCAGGGTCACGGTCTCGCCGTTCTCGATCATCAGGCAGGCCTGCATGAAGGCCATCGACAGCGAGGGCATCAGGATCACGGCGAGGAACTGCCCGACCACCGGGAGCGACGCCAGCAGGATGCTGATGAAGAAGTTCGCGAACAGCAGCGCGGTGAGGCCGGCCGGTTGCTTGCGGAACAGCGCCGCGCCCTCCCTCAGCCACTCCCAGCCGGTACGTGCGGGCAGCTTGCTCATGCGGGCAGCTCCGGCGCGTGCAGGGCCAGGCGGTCGCGCAGGATGCGTTCGAAGTGCGTCGGGTCGTGCGGCGTCAGCATTTCGGCCGCGCGCGGCAGGTGCAGGTCGTACAGGCGCGACAGCCAGAAGCGCAGCGCGGCGGCGCGCAGCATCGGCTGCCAGGCCTGGCGTTCTTCCGGCGTGAACGGCCGCACGGCCTGGTAAGCCTCCAGCATGGCCGCGGTACGCGCCGCGTCGAGCGCGCCCGTGGCCTGGTCGATGCACCAGTCGTTGACGGTGATTGCGACGTCGAACAGCCAGGTGTCGCAGCCGGCGAAATAGAAGTCGAAGCAGCCGGTGAGCTGGTCGCCGACGAACATCACGTTATTGCGGAACAGGTCGGCGTGCACCGGCCCGCGCGGCAGGGCGCGGTAGGCGGCGGTATTGGCGAAGACCTGCTGGCAGGCGATCTCGGACGACAGCAGGGAAGCTTCGGCCGGTTCCAGGAAGGGCATCACGCGCGGGGCCGCATCCAGCCACCAGTCCAGGCCGCGCAGGTTGGGCTGCTGCAGCGGGAAATCCTGGCCGGCCAGGTGCATCCGCGCCAGCATGCGGCCACCTTCGGCGCAGTGCACAGGTTGCGGGTCCATTTGCGACGCGCCTTCCAGCTTGCTGACGATGACGGCCGGCTTGCCCTGCAGCGGCACCACCAGCTCGCCGCGGTCATTGGCGACCGGGTCGGGCACCGGGATGCCGCGCTTGGCCAGGTGCGCCATCAGCTGCACGTAGAACGGCAGCTGCTCGAAGTTGAGGTTTTCGAAGATCGTGAGCACGTATTCGCCGCGCTCGGTCGTCAGGAAGTAGTTGGTGTTCTCTATGCCGCTGGCGATGCCTTTCAGCGCGCGCGCCTGGCCCAGGGGGAACTGCTTGATCCACTGGGTGAGGTCGTCCAGCGTGACCGTGGTGAATACTGCCATGTTCAAGCAACAGGTAAAAGTCGGTAGCTATGCGGGATGCGCGCATCGCTGCGCGCACGGGATTGTTGCCAGATTACTTCTGTGCCGGACGCGGTGGCGGCGGCACCTCGGCCGGAGCGGGCTCCTCGACCGGGGCGGCGGCGGCCGGCTGTTCGCTGGCCTGCTTGCGCTTCTTGTTCAGGTCGAATTCCAGGATCTGCCACTGCGGCGCGCGGATCCCGCTGTTGACTTCGACCGTGCCGGGCTGGCCGGTGCCGGCCGGGTGGGCCGGGCGCATGGTGTAGTGGCTCGGGCCGGCCTGGACTTCGACCTCGGTGACGACGCCGCCGTCCTTGCGTTCCTTGATCTGGGTGCCGCCTTTTGGCGGGATGGTCGTCGCCGGCACGTCGCTGCCCGGTTCGATGCGGTCGAGACGCGGCGGCTTTTCGGCCGGCGGCGGCGTGGTTTGCGTCTGTGCTTGCTGCTGGGCGCCGGCCACGGCGGCCCAGGCCAGCAGGGCGAGCGGCGCGAGTTTGAGGATCAGGCGGGTGCGCGACATGATATTCACCTTTATCGTTTTGTTCATTGTAGCAAACGCGTGGCGCGCCAGTGAAAACCGGCGAAACGTGCCCATATTCCATCTGCGTGCCGGGGCGTTTTTCCGGTGCCGGATTCTGCGATAATGCGCAGATTGACCGCGGCGCGCGAGCGTCCCATCACCAGATCGCCACCCTATGCAAAATACCCTGCTGTTAGTCGACGGTTCCAGCTACCTTTATCGCGCCTTCCACGCGCTGCCCGACCTGCGCAGCCCGGACGGCTTCCCGACCGGGGCGATGCACGGCATGGTCAACATGCTGCGCCGCCTGCGCGCCGACTATCCCGCGGCCTATATCGCCTGCGTGTTCGACGCGCCGGGCAAGACCTTCCGCGACGACTTCTACCCCGAATACAAGGCCACCCGCGCCTCGATGCCGGACGACCTGCGCAAGCAGATCGAACCGATCCACGAGGCGGTGCGCTTCCTCGGCTGGCCGATCCTGATGGTCGAAGGCGTCGAGGCGGACGACGTGATCGGCACCCTGGCCGTGCAGGCCGCTGCCCGTGGCATGGACACCATCGTCTCCACCGGCGACAAGGACCTGGCACAGCTGGTCAACGAGAAGGTCATGCTGATCAATACCATGACCAACGATAAGCTGGACGAAGCCGGCGTGCTGGCCAAGTTCGGCGTGCCGCCGGACCGCATCATCGACTACCTGACCCTGATCGGCGACACCGTCGACAACGTCCCCGGCGTGAACAAATGCGGCCCCAAGACCGCGATCAAGTGGCTGACCCTGCACGGCTCGCTGGACGGCGTGATCGCCAACGCCCACACCATCACCGGCGCGGTCGGCGAGAACCTGCGCGCGGCGCTGGAATGGCTGCCCAAGGGCCGCGAACTCATCACCGTCAAGACCGACTGCGACCTGGCCGGCCACGTGGTGTCCTTCGAAGAGAGCCTGATCGGCCGCCCCGAGGACCGCGAGGCGCTGGTCGCCTTCTTCGAGCGCTACGGCTTCAAGACCATGCTGCGCGAGCTCACCGCGCGTAACGGCACGCCGGCCGCCGCCAACGCGCCGCTGTCGCCGCCGGAAGGCGCGCAAGCCACGCTGCCCGGCATGCCGATCATCCGCGGCGAATACGAGACCGTGCTGACCGAGGAGCAGCTGGACAAGTGGATCGCGCTGATCGACGCCGCCGAACTGACGTCGGTCGACACCGAGACCACCTCGCTCGAACCGATGCTGGCCGAGATGGTCGGCATCTCGCTGTCGGTGGAAAAGGAGAAGGGCTGCTACATCCCGGTCGCGCACCGCTACGCCGGCGTGCCGCAGCAGCTCTCGCGCGACTACGTGCTCGAGCGCCTGAAGCCGTGGCTGGAGAATCCGGCCAAGCCCAAGCTGGGCCAGAACCTCAAATACGATATGCACGTGTTCGAAAACCACGGCGTCAAGCTGCGCGGCGTCGAGCACGACACGCTGCTGGAATCCTACGTGTTCGAGTCGCACAAGCCGCACGACATGGACACCATGGCGATGCGCCACCTCGGCTACACGACCATCCCTTACGTCGACGTGTGCGGCAAGGGCGCCAACCAGATCTGCTTCGACCAGGTGGAGCTGGCGCGCGCGACCGAGTATGCAGGCGAGGACTCGGACATCACGCTGCGCCTGCACCACAGCATGCTGCCGCACGTGGCAAGCAACGAGGGCCTTGAATACGTCTACCGCCATATCGAGCTCCCGACCCAGGTGGTGCTGCAGAAGATCGAGCGCAACGGCGTGCTGATCGACGCGGCGCTGCTGGAGCAGCAGAGCCGCGAACTGGCCACCCGCATCGCCGAGCTGGAACAGCAGGCCTACGAGCTGGCCGGCGGCCCGTTCAACCTCGGCTCGCCCAAGCAGATCGGCGAGATCTTCTTCGGCAAGCTGCAGCTCCCGGTGATCAAGAAGACCGCCACCGGCGCGCCGTCGACCGACGAGGAAGTGCTGCAGAAACTGGCCGAGGACTATCCGCTGCCGAAGATCCTGCTGGAGCACCGCGGCCTGTCCAAGCTGAAGTCGACCTACACCGACAAGCTGCCGCGCGGCGTCAACCCGAACACGGGGCGCGTGCATACCAACTACGCGCAGGCCGTCGCGGTGACCGGCCGCCTGGCATCGAACGACCCGAACCTGCAGAACATCCCGGTGCGCACCGCGGAAGGGCGCCGCATCCGCGAAGCCTTCGTGGCCGGCCCGGGCAACGTGATCGTGTCCGCCGATTACTCGCAGATCGAGCTGCGCATCATGGCCCACATCTCGGGCGACGAAGCGATGCTGCGTGCGTTCGCGGAAGGCGCCGACATCCACCGCGCCACCGCCGCCGAAATCTTCGGCCTGGCGCCGCAAGAGGTGCAGTCGGAGCAGCGCCGCTACGCCAAGGTCATCAACTTCGGCCTGATCTACGGCATGAGCGCCTTCGGCCTGGCGTCCAACCTGGGCATCGAACGCTCCGCCGCGCAGAACTACATCGAGCGCTACTTCAACCGTTTCTCGGGCGTGAAGCAGTACATGGACGAGACCCGCCTCGCGGCCAAGCAGCGCGGCTACGTCGAAACCGTGTTTGGCCGCCGCCTGTGGCTGCCCGAGATCAATTCGCCCAACGGCCCGCGCCGCCCCGGCGCCGAGCCCGCCGCGATCAACGCGCCGATGCAGGGCACGGCCGCTGACCTGATCAAGCTGGCCATGATCGCGGTGCAGGGCTGGATCGAGCAGGAAGGCCTCGGCACCCGCATGGTGATGCAGGTGCACGACGAACTGGTGCTGGAGGTGCCGGAAGCGGAGCTGGAGCTGGTCAAGGCGCGCCTGCCGGAACTGATGTCGGGCGTGGCGACCCTGAAGGTGCCGCTGCTGGCCGAGACCGGCGTGGGGCCGAACTGGGAACAGGCACACTGAACGGCGCCGGGTCGCGCCAGCGCGACAGTTCCGCAAAGTTTTGTAAGCAGACGTTTCAAGCGGGGCGCCGGCCAGCTCCAAAGTTGCAAGATGGAATATAGGATGCGTACACTACCCGACGTGGTCGACTTCGATTTATGAAAAAGGCAAAAACAATGAAACAACAATTCACCCGCGCGGGCCTGCTGATCGGCAGCGTGCTGGCGGCGACGGCGCTGCTTGCATGCGGCGGCAAGCATTCGTCCACCGACACCACCACCACCCCGACGACCAGCTCCACCGCAGGCACCCTCACGGTGGCGTTGACCGATGCGCCGGCTTGCGGTTTCGACGCCGTCAACGTGACGGTCACCCGGGTCATGATCAACAAGAGCGACACCGCGACCGATACCGACGCCAACTGGATCAGTATCCCGCTGACCCCGGCGCGCAAGATCAACCTGCTGTCGCTGACCAACGGTGTGCTGGACAGCCTGGTCGCTTCCTCGCTGGATGCCGGTCATTACGGCCAGGTACGCCTCGGCCTCGACCCGAACACCAGCGGCACCGCCAATACCGTGGTGCGCAATGGCGCCACCACCGAGCTGGCGCTCGATACGCCGAGCGCGGTCTCCACCGGCATCAAGGTCAACGGCGGCTTCGACATCACGGCCGGCTCCACTACCAGCCTCGTGATCGACTTCGACGCTTGCAAATCGGTGGTCAGCAAGGGCAACGGCAGCTATGCGCTGCGGCCGGTGCTGAACCTGGTGCCGGCGCCGCTGAACGGCATCTCGGGCGTGGTCTCGGCCAGCGCGCTGACCCGCCACGTGATGGTCTATGCCGAGCAGAACGGCCAGATCATCGCTTCGGCCACCCCGGACCTGCAGACCGGCGTGTTCCTGGTCTCGCACCTCGCGGCCGGCAATTACGACCTGGTGCTCACCTCCGACAACAGCGCGGCGTCCGTCATCAGCGGCGTACCGGTGACCGCCACCGCGACCACCGCCGTCAGCACCGCGGCCGCGCCGCTGGCGCTGGCGCTGTCGAACAACGCCTCGGTCAGCGGCAGCGTGACGCTGGCCCCGGCCAGCAGCACCGTGAGCGCCTTCGTGACGGCCAAGCAGCAGGCGCCGTCCGGCGTGGTGGCCATCAAGTACCAGGGCGTGGACCTGACCAATGCCTACACCCTGGCCGGCCTGCCGCTGGCGGCGCCGCAGTACGCGGTCTACAGCACCACGCTGCCGCTGGCGTTCAGCCCGGCCGCGGGCGTGACCCCGGGCGTGTACTCGCTCGACGCTTCGGCCACCGGCTACACCACCAAGTCCGTCGCCGCGGTCAATCTCGCGACCGGCAACCAGACCGGCGTGAACTTCACGCTGACGCCGTAAGCCGCACCCCCGCCGTCCGGACGCAGATTTGGTTCGGGCGGCGCGCGATATCCGGCCGCACGCTGTTAAGATAGCAACCCTATCCCACAACGTCGGAGGTATCGCAGATGAAGGACCTGGTTCAGGACGGCGACAGCCTGGTCGCCAACAGCGCTTTCGCGGACGGCGTCGACCGCCGCGGATTCCTCAAGGTTGCGCTGGGCAGCGGCTTTGCCGCCGCCACGCTGCCGGTCGCGGCCCAGACCGTCATCAAGACCGATACCGCGGGCCTCACTGCCGGCACGGTCAGCATCAAGGTCGGCGGCACCGAGGTGCCGGTGTACCGCGCCCAGCCCGAAGGCAAGGCCAATCCTCCCGTCATCCTCGTCGTGTCGGAGATCTTCGGCGTGCACGAACATATCGCCGACATCGCGCGCCGCTTCGCCAAGCAGGGTTACATGGCGCTGGCGCCGGACCTGTTCGTGCGCCAGGGCGATCCGCAAAAGGTCGCCAATATCGCGGACCTCATGCGCGACATCATTTCCAAGACCCCGGATGCCGAGGTGATGGGCGACCTCGACGCCTGCGTCGACTGGGCGCGCCAGCATGGCGGCAACGTCGACAAGCTGGGCATCACCGGCTTCTGCTGGGGCGGCCGCATCACCTGGCTGTATTGCGCCCACAATCCCAAGGTGAAGGCGGGCGTGGCGTGGTACGGGCGGCTGGTCGGCGAGCCGTCGGCGAACAATCCCAGGCAGCCGATCGATTTCGCCGCAAGCCTCACGGTGCCGGTGCTCGGTCTTTACGGCGGCAAGGACAACGGCATCCCGCAAGCCTCGATCGAGCGCATGAAGACCGAACTGGCCAAGGGCCATAGCGGGTCGACTTTCGTGGTGTATCCGGACGCCGGCCACGCCTTCAACGCCGACTACCGCCCGAGCTATGTGGAGGCGGACGCCAAGGACGGCTGGAAGCGCGCGCTGGAGTGGTTCCGCTCCCACGGCGCGGGCTGAGCCGCACGTTCAAGCACGCGGAGCGGTACAATGCCGCTCGGCGTGCTTTCGGCCGCCGTCAAGAACAAGAGGCTAACAAATCGACCCCACGCTCATTTCCATCCTGCTGGCGACCACCTTCGCCGGCGTTGTCAGCATTTCAGCCGCAGCCGTTTTCTCGTTCACCTTGCTGTCCAAGGTCGTCGAACGCATGGTGAGCCTGTCGGTCGGGATCATGCTCTCGACGTCGCTGCTGCACGCGCTGCCGGAGGCGTTCGAGTCGAAGGCCGATCCGCGCACGCTGTTCGCCACGCTGCTGGGCGGCCTGCTGGCCTTCTTCCTGCTCGAGAAAGCGGCGCTGCTGCGCCATTCGCACCACCACGAGGGCGACGGCCACCACCACGCGCACGGCCACGACAAGCGCGAAGCCGGCAAGGCGGGCTGGATGATCCTGGTGGGCGACGGCATGCACAACTTCACCGACGGCATCCTGATTGCCGCGGCCTTCCTCGCCAACCCGGAACTGGGCATCGTCACCGGCCTGGCCATCGTCGCGCACGAGATCCCGCAGGAGATCGGCGACTTCATCGTCATGCTCAACGCCGGCTTCTCGCGCCTTCGGGCCTACGTCTTCAACCTGCTGTGCAGCCTGCTGGCGGTGGCCGGCGGCCTGCTCGGCTACTACACCCTCGACCGCGCCAGCGGCATGATCCCCTACGTGCTGGTGTTCGCGTCATCGGGCTTCATCTATATCGCCGTGAGCGACCTGATGCCGCAGATGCAGCGCCGCGCCACGGTGCGCGAATCGGTGCCGCAGGTGCTGCTGATCGCGGCCGGCGTGGGCATCGTGCTGCTGCTCACGCACGGGCACTGAGCGGCCGCTCAGGCGGCGAGCGGTGTCGCTTGGCCGCCGCCGTAGTAGTGCGGCATCCAGCGGTCGCGGTAGGCCACCAGGTTGGGCAGCTTCGCGGCGTGCTCGCGCACGGGCGAATCGAACAGATCGCATAGCGCGCCGGCGACGAAAGCGAGCACGGTCGCATCCGCGCCGCATGGACGCTCACCCAGCAGGCAGGGGCGCTCGCCGATAATGGCCGACAGCGCATCCAGGTCGGCGCACGCCATCTTCACGAGTTCCGCCTCGCTGTGGCGGCCGATACCCTGGCCGTGCAGCGACTTGCGCACCTGGCCGCGCACCATGCGCTCGATCAGCGGACGCACGATGGCCGGCGCGCGCTTGAAGAAAACGGAAGGGCCGCGCCTGAAGTTCTCGTCCTTCATCCAGCGTTCGTGCACCAGCGTGAAATACAGGTGCTCCTCCAGCATCTTCTCGACGGCGAAACCGGTCGCCAGGCTGCGTGCGTCGTAGCCGCCGCTGAAGTCGATGCCGTGGCGTTGTTCGAGGTGGGTGCGGATCAGGAAGGTGTCGGCCACGATCGTGCCGTCGTCGTCGATGTAGGGAAGCTTGCCCTTGGGCGCGCGGTTGAAGCCGTGCGTGTCGACCTCGTAGGGCAGGCCGGACATCTTCAGCAGCAGTTCGCCCTTCATGACGAAGGGACTGGGGTCGGGCAGGCCGAAAGCGGGACCGAAGGTAAACAGTTTTATCACCGGCGACTCCTTTTATTGTGTTTATGAGGGTGGTGCCGGGTGATTATGACACGCAGCCGTGGTCAGGAGCCGGTCGCCACCGGCCGCGCCGGATCGGCGCACCATTCGCTCCACGATCCCGGATACAGCACGGAGCCCGGCAGGCCGGCGATTTCCAGCGCGAGCAGGTTGTGGCAGGCCGTCACGCCCGAGCCGCACTGCATGACCGCACGCGCCGGATCGGCCACGATGCCGGACCATTCCTGCCTGAGCGTGGCCGCATCCTTGAAGCGGCCGTCGGCGCCGAGATTGTCCTTGAAGAAGCGGTTCTTCGCGCCCGGGATATGGCCGCCGACCGGATCGATGGTTTCGTTCTCGCCGCGATAGCGGTCCGCCGCGCGGGCGTCGACCACGGTGCGTTCGCCGCTGCCGATATTGGCCAGCACCTCGGCCGCGCTCAGCGTCGATACCAGCGCAGCACGCGCCGCGATATCGCCGCGCGGCTTGCTGTCCACGTCGGCCGTGAGCGCCAGGCCCTGTGCCTGCCACGCCGCCATGCCGCCGTCCAGCACCGCGACCGCCTCGTGCCCGACCCAGCGCAGCAGCCACCACAGGCGCGCCGCGAACATGCCGCCGTGGGCGTCGTAGGCTACCACCTGCGTGCCGTCGTTCACGCCCCAGCTGCGCAGCGTTTCGACGAAAGCCTCGCGTTCCGGCAGCGGATGGCGGCCGCGGAACACGCCGTCCGGACCGCGCTTGGCGCCCGACAGTTCGGTTTCCATGTCGGCGAACACGGCGTGCGGGAGGTGCGCCAGCGCGTAGCCGTCGCGGCCCGCGGACACGTTGGCGAGGTCGTGGCGGCAGTCCACCACCACCCAGCCGGCATCGTCGATATGGCGGGCCAGGCCGGCCGCTGCGATCAGTGTCGTGTACATGGTGCGTTCCTCAGGTTTCGCTTGCGATCGGATCGGTCTTGATGGCGGCGGTGCGTGCCGCTCCCTTGGTATTGTAGAACGTCGCGGCCACGCCGGACGCGAGGATGATCGCCATGCCGAGCCAGACGTGCCAGTCGAAGCGGTCGCCCCAGAGGTACACGCTCCACAGGCTCGAGAAGATGATGCCCGTGTACTGCAGGTTGGCCACCACCAGCACGCTGCCGACGCGGTAGGCGCGCGTCATCGCGATTTGCGCGACCAGCGCGGCGAAGCCGATGAACAGGATCAGCAGCGCAGTGCGCGGCGTGAAGCCGTGGAAGTGCACGCCGCCGGCATCGCCGAGGGCCAGCGTGCCCAGGAAGCCGACCACCGCATTCGTCAGCGAGAAGTAGAACACCACGCGGTATTCGGGTTCGCCCATCTGGCCCAGGCGCCGCACCTGCATATAGGCCATCGCCGAGATCACGGCCGACAGGATGCCGGATGCGCCGCCCAGCCAGTGCTCGGCTTCGACGGCGGGCCGCAGCACCAGCGTGACGCCGACGAAACTCATGATGACGGCGAGGATCAGCGGCCACTCCGCGTGCTTGTCGCCGCGCCACCAGGCCAGGCCGAACATCCAGGCCGCGATCCAGATCGGCGCGGTGTAGTTGAGCGTGGTGGCGGTCGCCAGCGGCAGCGTGCCGATCGCGTAGAACCACAGCCACAGCGAGCTCACGCCGACCACGCTGCGCCAGATGTGCTCCCTGGGGAAGGCGGTGCGCAGCGTGCCGCCGTGGGCGCGCAGCGTCGCGAACAGGATGATCGTGCCGATGATCCCGCGGTACATGACCAGTTCGGACGTGGAGAAGGTATCGGACGCCAGCTTGACCGCCGCGCCCATGGCGGCGAAGGCAAAGCTGGCGAAGAGCATCCAGAGGGAGGGCATTGTTACGGTCTTCGAAAAAAAACCGCGGCCTGTGCGCCGCGGTTTGGGTGATGCAGGGTTACAGGTTGATCTTGCTGCGGTACCACTCGTGGAAGTGCTGCATGCCGTCTTCCATCGGCGACTGGTAAGGACCGACTTCGTTCACGCCGCGCTCCATCAGCACGCGGCGGCCGGCGTCCATGCGCTGTGCGATCTCGTCGTCCTCGATGCAGGTTTCCATGTACGCGGCGCGCTCGGCGTCGACGAAGCCGCGTTCGAACAGCACGATCTCTTCCGGGTAGTAGAACTCGACCACGTTGCGCGTACGCTGCGGGCCGTCCGGCCACAGGGTCGACACCACCAGCACGTTCGGATACCACTCGACCATGATGTTCGGGTACAGCGTCAGCCAGATCGCGCCGAACTTCGGCGGCACGCCGTTGTTGAACTTCAGGACTTCTTCCTGCCACTTCTTGTACTTGGCCGAGCCGAAACGCTTCAGGCCCGCGTTCACGCCCACGGTCTGCACGCTGTAGTCGGTACCGAATTCCCAGCTCAGGTCTTCGCAGCTGACGAAGTTGCCCAGGCCCGGGTGGAAGGGCTCGACGTGGTAATCCTCCAGGTAGACCTCGATGAAGGTCTTCCAGTTGTAGTCGCACTCGTGCACCTCGACGTGATCGAGCATATAGCCCGAGAAGTCGAGGTCCGTGGTCACCGACAGCTTGCCCAGCTTGTCCATCACCTTGTAGCCGTTCTGCTCGAACAGCAAGCCATTCCAGTTCTGCAGAGGCGTGCGCGACAGGTTCAGGCAAGGCGTATCGTCGAAGTGCGGTGCGCCGATCAGCTCGCCCTTCAGGTCATAAGTCCAGCGGTGCAGCGGGCACACGATGTTGTTGGTGTTGCCACGGCCATTGAACATCAGCGCCTGGCGGTGGCGGCACACGTTGGACAGCAGTTCGATGCCATTCTGGTTACGGACCAGCATGCGGCCTTCTTTTTCCGCTGCCAGCGTGTGGAAGTCGCCGACCTCCGGCACCATCAGTTGATGCCCGACGTAGCGCGGGCCGTTGCGGAACAGATCCTGCATTTCGCGCTGCAGAAGCGCTTCATCAAAATAAACATTTACCGGAAGCTGAGCGCATGAGCGCGCCAGCTTCGCCTGGGTAGCCAGATCGGACATCCCAACCCCCCTTAAACAAGAGCGAGCCAAAGAAGAGAAAATCCAAAGACCAGTATTCGGCGACGTAATACGGTATTTCGGAACAGAACCGGCGATTATACCGTCTAACAGGGGCTACCGTAATGGCCCATCACGAGATAGTGCTGTCGAGGTGGCAAGAAATTGCCTGAACGTCATGGTTTTCATGAGCGTGGGAAGGGTATCCGCTACAATGTGGACTGATTGGCAAGATGGCGGACGCGACACGCTTATCGCCACCCGGGCGGTTGGATTGTTCTAAAATACGCGATTGGACTTGCCGAGGGCGCACGTGTTGCGTCCTGGCGGCGCGGTCGTCAGAAAAATTTTAATTATGTCGAACAATACTCCCTCGTCACCGCCGCCCGAATCCTTCGAGCAGGCGATGGCCGAACTGGCCCAGCTGGTGACGCAAATGGAATCCGGCCAGCTGCCGCTGGAAGCATCGGTCGCGGCCTACGCGCGTGGTTCCGAGCTGGTCAAATACTGCGCCGCGCAGCTCGACAAGGTCGAATCGCAGGTCAAGGTGCTCGAGGGCGACATGCTCAAGCCGTTTGCCGCCGATGCCGCCGGCGAGGGAGCCCAATGAGCGTACCGTTCGGCGTATGGATGAAGGGCGTGCAGGATGAAGTCGAGCAGGCGCTCGACCGCTACCTGCCCGCGGGGGATGCGGCGCCGGTCAAGCTGCACGGCGCGATGCGCTACACCACGCTGGGCGGCGGCAAACGCGTGCGTCCGCTGCTGGTGTACGCGAGCGGCGCGCTGTCGGGCGCCGATCCCAAGGCGCTGGCGCGCGCCGCCTGCGCGGTCGAGATGATCCACGCCTACTCGCTGGTGCACGACGACATGCCGTGCATGGACGACGACGAACTCCGGCGCGGCAAGCCGACCGTGCACGTGGCGTACGACGAAGCGACCGCGCTGCTGGTGGGCGATGCGCTGCAGGCGCAGGCTTTCCAGGTGCTGGCCGAAAGCGATACCTTGCCGCCGGGCCGGCTGGTCGCGATGCTGCGCCTGCTGGCCGAAGCGGCCGGTTCCGCCGGCATGTGCGGCGGCCAGGCCATCGACCTCGACAGCGTCGGCCTGGCGCTGACGCTTGAACAGCTGGAACGCATGCACCAGCTGAAAACCGGCGCGCTGCTGCGCGCCTCCGTGATCCTCGGCGCATTGGCCGGGCGCGATCTCGCCCCGCACGAACTGGACGCGCTGGCCGCGTACTCGAAAGCGATCGGCCTTGCGTTCCAGGTCGTCGACGACGTGCTGGACGCGACCGCCGATTCGGCCACGCTCGGCAAGACCGCCGGCAAGGACGCGGCCGACAACAAGCCGACCTATGTGTCGATCCTTGGCCTGGAGCCCTCGCGGGAGCTGGCCGAACAACTGCGGCGCGATGCGCATGAAGCGCTGGCGCCGTTTGGCGAACAAGCACTGCGGCTGCGCGAACTCGCTGACCTCATCGTGCAGCGGAAGGCATAAATGAAACTGCTAGAAACCATCAACGATCCGGCCGACCTGCGCAAGCTTCCGCGTGCGCAGTTGACGCCGCTCGCGCAAGAGCTGCGCGGCTTCCTGCTCGACTCGGTGTCCAAGACCGGCGGCCACCTGTCGTCGAACCTCGGCACCGTGGAGCTGACGATCGCGCTGCACTACGTGTTCAACACGCCGCACGACCGCATCGTGTGGGACGTCGGCCACCAGACGTACTCGCACAAGATCCTCACCGGCCGCCGCGAGCGCATGCCCACGCTGCGCCAGCTGGACGGCCTGTCCGGCTTCCCCAAGCGCGACGAGAGCGTGTACGACACCTTCGGCACCGCGCACTCGTCGACCTCGATCTCGGCGGCGCTGGGCATGGCGCAGGCGGCCAAGCTGAAAGGCGAGAAACGCCACGCCATCGCCGTCATCGGCGACGGCTCGATGTCCGCCGGCATGGCCTTCGAGGCGCTGAACAACGCCGGCGTGGAAGACGACGTCGACCTGCTGGTGGTCCTGAACGACAACGACATGTCGATCTCGCCGCCGGTCGGTGCGCTCAACCGCTACCTGGCGCGCCTCATGTCGGGCAAGTTCTACGCCGCCGCCAAGAACGTCGGCAAGACCGTGCTGCCGGCGCCGATGCGCGAGCTGGCCAAGCGCCTGGAAGAACACGCGAAAGGCATGGTGGTCCCGGCCACGATGTTCGAGGAATTCGGCTTCAACTACATCGGCCCGATCGACGGCCACGACCTCGATTCGCTGATCCCGACGCTGGAAAACATCAAGAACCTCAAGGGTCCGCAGTTCCTGCACGTGGTGACCAAGAAGGGCCAGGGCTACAAGCTGGCCGAGGCCGAGCCTATCCTGTACCACGGCACTGGCAAGTTCAATCCGACCGAAGGCATCAAGCCGGCCGCGGCGCCGTCGAAGATGACCTACACGGAAGTCTTCGGCAACTGGCTGTGCGACATGGCCGCCGTCGACAAGAAGCTGGTCGCGATCACGCCGGCGATGCGCGAAGGTTCGGGCATGGTGAAGTTCCACCAGCAGTTCCCGGAGCGTTACTTCGACGTCGGCATCGCCGAGCAGCACTCGGTGACCTTCGGTGCAGGTATCGCGACCGAGGGCATGAAGCCGGTGGTGGCGATCTACTCCACCTTCCTGCAGCGCGCCTACGACCAGCTGATCCATGACGTGGCCCTGCAGAACCTGGACGTGACCTTCGCGCTGGACCGCGCCGGCATCGTCGGCGCCGACGGCGCGACCCACGCCGGCAACTACGACATGGCCTACCTGCGCTGCATCCCGAACATGGTGGTGATGGCGCCGTCGGACGAGAACGAGTGCCGGCAGATGCTCACCACCGCCTACCACTTCCCGGGACCGGCGGCGGTGCGTTATCCGCGCGGCGCGGGGGTTGGCGCGAAGATGGAGCAGGAGCTGAGCTCGATCGAGATCGGCAAGGGCGAAGTGCGCCGCGAAGGCAAGGGCATCGCGATCCTGGCCTTCGGCTCGATGGTTGCGCCGAGCGTGGCGGCGGGCGAACAGCTCGGTGCCACGGTGGCCAATATGCGCTTCGTGAAGCCGCTGGACGTCGAACTGGTCAAGCGCCTGGCGCGCGAGCACGATTACCTGGTGACGGTGGAAGAGGGCTGCATCATGGGCGGCGCCGGTTCGGCCGTGGCCGAAGCGCTGGCGGAAGCAGGGATCACCAAGCCGATGCTGCATCTGGGGCTGCCCGACAAGTTCATCGATCATGGCGATCCGGGCGTGCTGCTGGCGTCTGTTGGCCTCGACGCCAAGGGCATCGCCGCGTCGATCCGCGAACGCGTCGGCGTCGTCGAGCCGCGGCTGGTCGTCAATAACGGCTAAACCATCGTCCCCGCGCAGGCGGGGACCCATAGGACGCGTGAATGGTGGCGCGATTGCCGCGAGTCGGCCAGCTCGGCATGGGTCCCCGCCTGCGCGGGGACGACGTTAGTGGTGGTGCGGGACGTAGAGCGAGCGTGCAAGCAGGTGCCCGGCGATGTAACCGCCGACCAATCCTCCGATGTGCGCCGCGTTGTCCGTATGCGGATACACCAGGCCCGCCGCGATATTAAACAGCAGGAAGCCGCCCAGCGACCCGCGCAAATCCTTAACGATGGTCGGCGGCACTCCGCTATCCGGCCTGCGGATAAACGCCAGCAGCCCCCCGATAATCCCGAAGATCGCCCCCGACGCACCGACGCTGTTCACATTGTGGTTCCACGTCACGCTGGCGATACTGCCGCACACGCCCGCGATCATGTACAGCGCAATGAAGCGCGCGCTGCCGAACATGCGCTCGACCAGCCGCCCCGCCTGCCACAGCGCGTACATATTGAAGGCGATGTGCAGCAGGCTGCCGTGGATGAACATCGACGTCACCAGCCGCCACCACTGTCCGTTCAGCGTCAGCGGGCCGGCGTTCGAACCCCAGCGCACCAGCTTGGCCGAATCGGCCATCGGCGTTCCGCCTGAAGGGTCGAGCAGCATCAGCACGTACACCAGGATGTTCACCGCCAGCAGCGCATGGATCATCGGCGTGCGCGGCGTCCAGTGGTCGATGCGGTCGTGGAAGATCGCGCTCTCGCGCATCTCGGTGGCGAAGGCCGGGGTCTGGCGCGCCGGCAGCAGCGCCAGGATGCGGTCGATATCGTCCGGATCGGGAACATCGAAGTAGACCCGCTCGTCCTTCTTCACGCCGACGATCTCGAATTCCACCTGCTTGCCGTCGGTGCAGGCATTGACGATGTCGACCACGCGCACTCGCACGTCCTCCGGAGCGGATGCGCGCAGGGTGCGGTAGCGGCTCCCGCGCAGCACCACGAAATCCGGTTCGAACGCGATCGAACCCCGTCCATTGAAGTTGAACGGATTGCCCGCGCGGCGCCTGCCGCCGGCGCGAAAGCGGATGTCGAAGCGCGCGCCGGTCGTCATTCCTGCTTGTCTTTGAGCTCGCGCTTGCGGTCGTGCTGCCACAGCACGTCGCTGCCGCCGGCGAAGCGGTTGAGCACGCGCGCCAGCACGAACATCAGGTCCGACAAGCGGTTCACGTACTGGCGCGGCTGCGCGTTGATGGTGTCGGTCTTGGACAGCGCGACGATGCTGCGCTCGGCGCGGCGGCAGACGGTGCGGCACACGTGCGCCAGCGAGGCCGCCCGCGAGCCGGCCGGCAGGATGAATTCCTTCAGGATCGGGAGATCCGCGTTGTACTTCTCGAGCAGCGCATCGAGCCGCGCCACGTGGTCGTCGGTGATGAGCTGGTAGCCCGGGATGCACAGTTCGCCGCCGAGGTCGAACAGGTCGTGCTGCACCGTGACCAGTTCCTCGCGCAGCGCGGCCGGCATGTCCTCGCACAGCAGCAGGCCGACGAAGGAGTTCAGCTCGTCGACCTCGCCGAGCGCGGCGATGCGTTCGCTGTCCTTGCCGGTGCGGCTGCCGTCGCCCAGGCCGGTGCTGCCGTCGTCGCCGGTGCGCGTGGCGATTTTTGAAAGTCGATTGCCCATGTTTATACCCGAGGTGCGAAAAAAGATAGCTGGAGGATACGACAAAACGGCCTTATTGTGCCTACAATCTCCCTATGAACGCGCCCGCTTCCCCCGATCCCGAACGCCGTCGCCAGGTCGTCGACGCGCTGCGCGCGCGGCTGCCTGCGCATTGCGTGCTGTCCGACCCGGAAGACACCCGTCCTTACGAGTGCGATGGCCTCGCCGCCTACCGGCAGCTGCCGATGATCGTCACGCTGCCGACCAGCGAGAAGGAAGTGCTGGCGATCCTGGACGTGTGCCGCGCGCTTGAGGTGCCGATCGTGCCGCGCGGCGCCGGCACCGGCCTGTCCGGCGGCGCGCTGCCGATCGCCGAAGGCGTGGTGATCTCTACCGCGCGCCTGAACCGCATCGTCCGCGTCGACGCCTATGCGCGCACCGCCGTGGTGCAGCCGGGCGTGCGCAACCTCGCCATTTCCGAAGCGGCCGCGCCGCACGGCCTGTACTACGCGCCCGACCCGTCTTCGCAAATCGCCTGCACCATCGGCGGCAACGTGGCCGAGAATTCGGGCGGCGTGCACTGCCTTAAGTACGGGCTGACGGTGCACAACGTGCTGCGCGTGCGCGTCGCCACCATCGAGGGCGAGATCATCGAGCTTGGCAGCGAAGGGCTGGATGCGCCTGGCCTGGACCTGCTGGCCGTGTTCATCGGCTCCGAAGGCATGCTCGGCATCGTCACCGAAGTGACGGTCAAGCTGGTGCCCAAGCCGGCGCAGGCGCGCGTCATCATGGCGTCTTTCGACGACGTAGTCACCGGCGGCAATGCGGTCGCCAGCGTGATCGCGGCCGGCATCATCCCGGCCGGGCTGGAGATGATGGACCGCACTTCGGTGCGCATGGTCGAGCCTTTCGTCAAGGCCGGCTACGACACCGACGCCGCCGCCATCCTGCTGTGCGAGGCCGACGGCACCGAGCTTGAAGTGGAAGAGGAGATCGGGCGCATGGCCGCCGTGCTGCAATCGGCCGGCGCGACCGCGATCGCGGTGTCCAGCAACGAGGCCGAGCGCATGCGCTTCTGGTCCGGCCGCAAGAACGCCTTCCCGGCCGCGGGCCGCATCTCGCCCGACTACTACTGCATGGACGGCACCATCCCGCGCAAGAAGCTGGCCCACGTCCTGCTCGGCATCGAGCAAATGGAAAGCACTTACGGACTGCGCTGCTCGAACGTGTTCCATGCCGGCGACGGCAACCTGCATCCGCTGATTTTGTTCGATGCGAACCAGCCGGGCGAATTCGAACGGGCCGAGGCCTTCGGCGCCGCCATCCTCGCGTTGTGCGTGGAAGTCGGCGGCACCATCACGGGCGAACACGGTGTCGGCATCGAGAAGATCAATTCGATGTGCGTGCAGTTCAGGCGCGAGGAGCTGGACGCCTTTTTCGCGGTCAAGCGCGCGTTCGACGTGCCGATGCTGCTCAATCCCGACAAGGCCATCCCGACGCCGCACCGCTGCGCCGAATTCGGCAGGATGCATGTCTCTGGCGGCGCGCTGCCGTTCCCGAACCTGGAGCGTTTTTAATTTATGCAAGATATTGCATACTTCAAGGACCAGGTGCTCGCGGCGGCTGCCAACAAGGGCGCCCTGCGCATCCGCGGCGGCGGCACCAAGGACTGGTACGGGCAAAGCCTGGAAGGCGAGATCCTCGACACGCGTGGCTACAGCGGCATCGTCGACTACGAGCCGACCGAACTGGTCATCACCGCGCGCTGCGGCACGCCGCTGGCCGAGATCGAGCAAGCGCTGGCCGAGCGCAAGCAGATGCTGGCCTTCGAGCCGCCACACTTCGGCCCCGGTGCGACCTTCGGCGGCGCGATCGCGTCGGGCCTGTCCGGCCCGCGCCGCGCGAACAGCGGCGCGGTGCGCGACTTCGTTCTCGGCGCCACCATCATGGACGGCAAGGGCGAGGTGCTGGAGTTCGGCGGCCAGGTGATGAAGAACGTGGCCGGCTACGACGTGTCGCGCCTGATGGCCGGCGCGCTCGGCACACTCGGCCTGCTGCTGGAAGTATCGGTGAAGGTCCTGCCGCAGACCGTGTGCGAAACCACGCTGCGCTTCGAGATCGACGAAATCGCGGCAATCCGCAAGCTGAACGAGTGGGGCGGCCAGCCGCTGCCGGTGTCGGCGAGCTGCTGGCACAACGGCGTGCTGGCGCTGCGCCTGTCGGGCGCGCAGGCGGCCGTGGATGCGGCGGTCAAGTCGCTGGGCGGCGACATCGTCGAGAACGCCGACCAGTTCTGGCGCGCGCTGCGCGAACAGCAACATCCCTACTTCGATGGCGACGAAGCGCTGTGGCGCCTGTCGGTGCCGTCGACTACCAGTGCGCTGGTGCTCAAGGGCGCGCAGCTGATCGAGTGGAGCGGGGCGCAGCGTTGGCTGCGCGCACCCTCGGACGCGGCCGCGAGCATCCGCGCCACTGTCGCGGCGGTGGGCGGCCACGCGACGTTGTTCCGGGGCGGCGACAAGGGCGCCGGGGTATTCCAGCCGCTGGCGCCGGCGGTCGCGCGGATCCACGAACGCCTGAAAGCCGCATTCGATCCGTCGAAGGTATTCAATCCCGGACGGATGTACTGAACCATGCAAACCAATCTCGCCGATTTCATCAAGGGCACGCCGGATGGCGACGAAGCGGAAGCGATCCTGCGCGCCTGCGTGCACTGCGGCTTCTGCACCGCCACCTGCCCGACCTACCAGTTGCTCGGCGACGAGCTGGATGGCCCGCGCGGCCGCATCTACCTCATCAAGCAAGTGCTGGAAGGCGCCGAGCCGACGCACAAGACCCAGCTGCACCTGGACCGCTGCCTTACCTGCCGCAACTGCGAGAGCACCTGTCCGTCCGGCGTCAGGTACGGCCGCCTGGTCGACATCGGCCGCAAGGTGGTCGAACAGCGCGTGCCGCGCCCGCTGGGCGAACGCATCAAGCGCACCACGCTGAAGGAAGCGCTGCCGCACGCCGGGCTGTTCAAGGCCGGCTTCACGACCGGCCTGGTTGTGCGTCCGCTGCTGTCGGCGAATTTGCAGGACAAGCTGCAGCCGCCACGCCCGGCCGGGAAGTGGCCCACGCGCCAGCACGCACGCAAGATGCTGGTGCTCGATGGCTGCGTGCAGCCCGCGATGGCGCCCAGCATCAACGCCGCCACCGCGCGCGTGCTCGATGCCATGGGCGTCCAGCTGATTGTCGCGCCGAAGGCGGGCTGCTGCGGCGCGCTGCGCTATCACATGAACGACCAGGAAGGCGGCCTTGATGACATGCGCCGCAATATCGACGCGTGGTGGCCTTACGTCGATCAGGTCGAGGCGATCGTGATGACGGCGTCAGGATGCGGTGTCACGGTGAAGGAATACGGCCACCTGCTCGCGCACGACAGCGCGTACGCGGACAAGGCCAAACGCATGTCGGAGATGACGCGCGACCTGTCGGAGATCATGCCGCAGTTCGAGGCCGCGCTGGCCGAGCGCGTCCGGGGAAAAATCAACAAGCGCGTGGCCTGGCATCCACCATGCACGCTGCAGCACGGCCAGCAGATCCGCGGCAAGGTCGAAGGTGTGCTGCGCGCGGTCGGCGTGGACGTGACACTGTGCGCCGACAGCCACCTGTGCTGCGGTTCGGCCGGCGCGTATTCGGTGCTGCAGCCGGAGATCTCGCACGCGCTGCGCGACCGCAAGCTGTCCAATCTCGAAGCGACCGGCGCCGACGAAATCGTATCGGCCAATATCGGCTGCCTGACGCACCTGCAGTCGGGGACGGATTTGCCGGTCACGCACTGGATCGAGTTGATCGACAGGGCGCTGTGACCGCGTCATTTTGCTGACACAATCGGCCGCTAGACTCGGCCGCTATGACGACCCGCCGCCGAAAAATACTGCTGCTCAGTGTCTCCGCCGGCGCCGGCCATATGCGCGTGGCGGAGGCATTGCGCGTCGCCGCGATGCAGGCGCATGCCGACGTCGAAGCGATCCACCTCGACGCCCTCGAATTCGTCGCTCCGCGCCTGCGCAAGATCTACTCCCAGTTCTACCTGAAGCTGGTACAGCGCGCGCCTTCGCTGTGGAGCCACGTCTACCGCATGACCAACGAGGCGCGCCCCGGCGGCTGGACCAACCGAATCCGCCGCCGTATCGAACGCCGCGATTGCCAGCAGCTGGTCGACGAGATCGCCCGCATCGATCCTGAGCTGATCGTGTGCACGCACTTCCTGCCGGCCGAGCTCCTGTCGCAGCAGATCGCGGCAGGGCAGCTGGATTGCCCGGTGTGGGTGCAGGTGACGGATTACGACCTGCACCGCATGTGGGTGCATCCGCATCTCGACGGCTACTTCGCCACCAACAGCGAAGTCGCTTTCCGCATGCGCGAGCAAGGCATCGCGCAGCACTCCATCCACGTGACCGGCATGCCGATCATGCCGGCGTTTGCGCGCAAGCCAGGCCGCAATGAGTGCGCCCGCGAACTCGGTCTCGATCCCAATGCGACCACCTTCCTGCTGATGGGCGGCGGTGCCGGCATCGGCGGCCTGCGTGTTACCGCGGAGCGCGTGCTGGCGCTGTCCGGCAGCTTCCAGCTGATCGCGCTGGCCGGGAGGAACGAAGAAGAACTGGCGAAGCTGCGAGAACTCGCGACCGCATATCCCGGCAAGCTGGCGCCGCAAGGCTACACCGACAAGGTCGAGCGCCTGATGGCTTGCGCCGACCTTGTCATCACCAAGCCGGGCGGCGTCACCACCGCCGAATGCCTGGCGATGGGCCTGCCGATGATCGTGATGTCGCCGATCCCGGGGCAGGAAGACCGTAACGCCAATTACGTGCTCGAACACGGCGCCGCGCTGCGCGCCTTCGACCTGCCGTCGCTGGAATATCGCCTGCGCTACCTGATGGCGCATCCCGGCAAGCTGGATGCGATGCGTGGCCGCGCGCAGATGCTCGGTCGCACCGACGCGGCCTCGCAAGTCATTGAAGCCGTGATGAAGAAAGTGGAAAGCCATGCCTGAAGCCGTGCAGCTTGTCGCCCCGATCGTCGGCATCGTGATGCTGGCGTGGCTGTTCGCGAACGCCGAGGTCCACATCGAAGGCGACGCCGGCTGGGCCGCGAACCTGCCCACGTGGCGCATCGAGAGCCACTGGATGCTCGACATCTTCTGGGGCGGACGCCCGATGACCGGCTACCACGCGTGGATCTTCTCCTTCATCGGCGTGGTCTTCCACTTCCCGCTGTTCGTGATGGCGCAGTGGTCCTTCCAGCTCGAAGCGCGCATCGCGGCCTGCGTGATGTTCTTCTGGATCCTGGAAGACTTCCTCTGGTTCGTCATCAACCCGGCCTTCGGCTGGACGCGCTTCAAGCAGGAGCATATCCACTGGCACAAGCGCTGGGTGCTGGGCGCGCCTGTCGATTACTGGATCTTCGGCCTGGTCGGCGCGGCGCTGTACGTCTGGTCCTTCGCCCGCTAGCCGGCAGGCCGCAGCATCAGCGCATGGCTTACACGCTCGCACAGCTCGGCGGGCGTGCGCGAGATGATCTCGGCCGGGATCTCGAACTTGCCGGTCAGGCGTGCGTGGTCTTCGAAGCCGTAGGACACCATGAAGGGATGCATGCCGGTGCCCAGCGCCGCCAGGTAGTCCTTGTGCTCGTCGCCGCACACGTAGGCCAGCGCCGGATTGACCACGTACTGTTCGCGGATCTGCCGGAACTGCGCGGTCTTGGTTTCGCTCAGCGGGATATGGGCGACGAAATCGAGTTCGCGGATGTCGATGTCGTGGCGCTTGAACAGCTGGCCCAGCGTCTCCAGCGGCTCGTTGGTGATGTTGCGTGTGACCAGTCCCACCACTACGTCGGGCGTCGCCACCAGCGATTGAATCAGCTCCGCCACGCCGTCGTATAAGCGTGCTTCGCTGCGATAGACATCGGTCAGTGTCTGCACGATCTTCGCGCGGCTGCTCTTGCGCAGGTTCCTGCCGAGGATGGAGGGGAACTCCTTCAGGCCGCCGAGGTATTTGAAAAGATGGTGGCGCTTCTGGAAGCGCGGCTCGTCGCCCAGCGAAAGCCCGTGCAGCGAGAAGGCGGCCTCGATGGCCGAATACGCGTCGATGGTGGTGCCGTCCGCGTCGAGGATGAGGAGTCGTCGGTGGCGTCCGTACATGATCGGTTTCCGTGGCTGCGATGGTCGCGATGATCGGCCATCGGCATTACAGGCGTGTGACAAGCCGGCGATCTGTTGTTTGTAAGCATTTGAGACCGCTGTAACGCTTTGTAAGGGCAGTCAACACAGGCATACGGCGCCCCGTTTCTGGCTCAGTGACACAGCAAATGTGCACGAAACCAAAATCAAACCTAGGAGCCACAAATGAACAAAGTTATCGCTACCCTGATCGCCGGTCTGTTTGCAGGTGCCGCATTCGCTCAAACCCCGGCCCCGGCCACCGCCGCACCGAAGGCAGAAGCAAAGCACACCGCAACCGTGACCAAGGCAGACGCGAAGGAAGCGAAGGAAGTGGCAAAGACCGAAGCCAAGGAAACCAAGGTCGCCGTGAAGACCGAAGCCAAGGAAACCAAGGCCGCTGTGAAGACCGAAGCCAAGGCCACCAAGGAAGCGGCCAAGACCGAAGCCAAGCCTGCCAAGGAAGCCAAGGCCGAAGCGAAGAAAGACATCGTGACCGCCAAGGCCGAGACCAAGCACGAAGCCAAGGTCGAGAAGAAGGCAGCCACCAAGGAAGCCAAGACCGAAGCAGCGCCGGCCAAGTAATTGCAGCCTGCAGTAAGAGAAAGCCCGCGAATGATGATGCGGGCTTTTTTTCGTCTGTTGAGTGTCAAACCATCGACTTGCCTTCCCTTTAAAATATACCTATATTAGGAACAATCGTACCTATTCTAGGAATGTTTGCCTCATGGGACCACTGGACGCCTTATTTTCGACCCCCGAGCAACGCCTGCTTGGAGTCGTGCTGACGAACCCGGAGAAGGATTTCGGCACCCTCGAACTCTTGCAGCGGATGGGGAACAGTCGCAGCGCTGGCAGCGCCATGTTGAAGCGCTGGGTGGCGTCGGGCCTGCTGACGGAAAGACGCATTGGCAACCAGCGTCGCCTGGCAGCCAATCCTGATTTTCTTCTTTATCAGGAGCTGCGGCAAATTGCCCTCAAGACCGTTGCCTTAGCCCAGCCATTAGCGCATGCCTTGAGCCCAATCGCCGACAAACTCGACGACGCATTCGTCTTCGGATCTGTTGCGGCAGGCAAGGATGCGAGTGACAGCGATATCGATCTGGTCGTCGTGGGCGACGTCGACCTATTCACGGTATCCCCACTGCTCGATGCATTTGAGCGTGAGCTCAGGCGGCCTGTCCATGTAAATGTCTACAGCCTGGACGAGTGGTCATCCAACGGCGACCCGGTTCTTCAAACGATCAAGAACGGCCCGCGCATCGCAATTCCATTCCGCCGGTAACGAAAGCAGACGTGGATGCGATGCAAAGTATTCTGGACGAGATGTTGCAGGCGGCGTCGGTGCTTATTGATGGCGTCGGCCGTTGACTTTCCCAAGTTTAAGCAAGCACTCCATCCACCGATACCGTCGGGCGAATGCCGCGACACTTCGAAAAACGCAGGAACAAGCCGGATTCGCTGGGATATATTTCGTCAGTCGCGACGCGAGGATGAGAGATGGCCATGCGCATTGGACTTGTTGCTGTAGTGTTCGCCTTATCCACCGGCACCGCGTGCGCGCAAAGCAGTGCCGATCTGGTCCGCTTAAGCGGGCGAGACATGCCGGCGGAACATGGCAAGCAGCAAGACATGAGCTTTGTCGAAACCCGCCGCGGCCCAGACGCCTCACTGGTTGACGTGTCGATGCCTTCGGGCCCGCTGACGGTGTCGTCCGCGATGTTCATCCTCAAAGGCCTGTGCAGCATCGCCGAGAGCCGTGGAAAGCCGTATTTCCGCGCGGTGCAGCTGGCGCACAAGCCCTTGCGCCTGGGCGTGACCTTTCCGGAAGAGGCAGGCCAGCAGGACGCGCGCGTCACCCGCGTGACTGATCGCACCTTTTCTCAGGCGGAGTGTGCACTGCTCAATTTTTGAGACGTGGCTTTACGCCGCAAGCAATTTCTCGATGTCCGCGGCGATGTCTTCGGGCTTGGTCTGGGGCGCGTAACGCTCCGCCACCGTACCATCCCTGTTGATGAGGAACTTGGTGAAGTTCCACTTAATCATTTCCGTCCCCAACATGCCGGGCGCTGATTCCTTCAAGAACTTGTACAGCGGATGTGCGTGGTCGCCGTTCACGTCGATTTTGGAAAACATCGGGAAATCCACGCCGTAGTTTTTCTCGCAGAAGGCGCCGATCTCGGCCTCGGTGCCCGGTTCCTGCTTGCCGAACTGGTTGCACGGAAAGCCCAGCACGGCGAAGCCGCGGTCCTTGAAACGCGTGTACAGCTGCTCCAGCCCCGCGTACTGCGGCGTGAAGCCGCATTCGCTGGCGGTGTTGACGATCAGCAGGACATTGCCCTTCCAGTGCGCCAGGTCGGTTGGCGTGCCGTCGAGCAAATTGGCGTGGAAGTCGAAAGTGTTCATGGTCGAACTATACCGCGGGCGGCGCGGCAGTCGCGCACGGATGCAGCGTGGTAGCATGGCGGCCCGTTTGTTGGACTTAAAGGATGTGTTCGTGAGTTTCAAGTTTCGGCTGTGGTCGCAGGACGAAGAGTCCGAGCCGGCGATCGTGTTCGAAGACAGCACCAGCCCCGGCTTCGTGCCGCTGTGGGAGGCGGTCGGCTGCTACGACTCCCTGTACAACAGCGACGGCAAGCGCGCACGCGACGTGTCGCGCGACATCGCTTACGGTGTCGACCGCATCGCCGGGGACGACGGGCTGGCGGCCGTGGTGCCGTCCGGCCTGTCGCTCGGCGAAGCGCTGCGCTTTCTTGAAAACGTCCTGCGCGGCTGCGTGACGCAGGCGAATGCCCGCGTGGCTACCTCCTAGACCCACCAGCGTCATTCCCGCGCAGGCGGGAATCCCATTTCGACGATCCGGGCGACCATCAATCGTAGTGGCCTGCGCTGGAAATGGGGTTCCCGCCTGCGCGGGAACGACGTCCACGTCAAGGTGGCGGTCAGATAATGCCGAGACTTTCGGTGCCTGCCGACAGGTCGCGGTTCTTCGTGTGTTTCGAATTGAGCTTGATGTTCAGGCGCAGGTCGTTGACCGAGTCGGCGTTCCTCAACGCGTCTTCGTAGGTGATCTTGTCCGCCTCGTACAGGTCGAACAGCGCCTGGTCGAAGGTCTGCATGCCCAGCTCGCGCGACTTCTTCATGATCTCCTTGATCTCGTGGACTTCGCCCTTGAAGATCAGGTCGGAGATCAGCGGGGAGTTGAGCATGATCTCGATTGCCACCGCGCGGCCCTTGGCTTCCTTGCGCGGGATGAGGCGCTGCGAGATCAGGCCCTTCAGGTTCAGCGACAGGTCCATCAGCAGCTGCTGCCGGCGCTCCTCGGGGAAGAAGTTGATGATGCGGTCCAGCGCCTGGTTGGAGCTGTTCGCGTGCAGCGTGGCCAGCGCCAGGTGGCCGGTTTCCGCGAAGGCGATCGCGTGCTCCATCGTCTCGCGGTCGCGGATCTCGCCGATTTGGATCACGTCCGGCGCCTGGCGCAGCGAATTCTTCAGCGCGGCGTCGAAGCTCTCGGTATCCACCCCCACCTCGCGCTGCGTGATGACGCAGTTCTTGTGCGGATGGACGAATTCGACCGGGTCCTCGATGGTGAGGATGTGGCCGTAGCTGTTCTCGTTGCGGTAGCCGACCATCGCCGCCATCGTCGTCGATTTGCCGGAACCGGTCGCGCCCACCATGATGACCAGGCCGCGCTTGGTCATGATGACGTCCTTCAGGATCGCTGGCAGCTCGAGGTCTTCGAGTTTCGGGATGGTGGTGGTGATCACGCGCAGCACCATGCCGACGGCGCCCATCTGCTGGAAGGCCGAGACGCGGAAGCGTCCCAGGTCGCCCGGGCTGATCGCGAAGTTGGCCTCGCGCGTGAGCTCGAAGCCGGCGCCCTGTTTGTCGTTCATGATGGCGCGCGCCAGGTCGGCCGTGTGCTGCGGCGTCAGCGGCTGGCTCGATACCGGCGTCATCTTGCCGTCGATTTTCATCGCGGGCGGGAAGCCGGCGGTGATGAACAGGTCGGAGCCGCCCTTGCTGGTCATCAGGCGCAGCAGGTCGAACATGAATTTTGAAGCCTGGTCGCGTTCCATGATGGTCCTTAGCCGGGGAAGTTATCCGGGATCTTGGCGGCCGCGCGCGCCGCCGCCGGGGCGATCACGTTGCGGCGTACGAGGTCGGTGAGATTCTGGTCGAGCGTCTGCATGCCGACACTGCTGCCGGTCTGGATCGCCGAGTACATCTGCGCCACTTTCGCTTCGCGGATCAGGTTGCGGATCGCCGGCGTGCCGATCATGATCTCGTGCGCGGCCACCCGGCCGGAGCCGTCCTTGGTCTTGAGCAGCGTCTGCGAGATCACGGCCTGCAGCGATTCGGACAGCATCGCGCGCACCATCTCTTTTTCATCGGCCGGGAACACGTCGATGATACGGTCGATCGTCTTCGCCGCGGACGAGGTGTGCAGGGT
>JAEWEK010000417.1 GCA_023389425.1 Pseudomonadota bacterium
AAATTGGTTACAGTGAACATGTTGCAGGTCCTGGTTTAGAGTGTGGAAACTCGGGTATACGCCCACAAACCTTTACCTGCAACACCTTCTTCAATTTTCCCGCCAAATATTCCGGACAGCAGTGCGCTTTCGCGGGAACGACGGGAGTATGCAAAATATTGCATAAATACTTTCGTCGTTCCCGCGGAGGCGGGAACCCCATTTTGCGTGAGCGGCCGCTAAGTGTGAATCAAGCCGTCGGCGGCACGTAGCCCGCGGCCTGGTCGGCGCCTTCGCCGAAGAAGTGCTTCTCCATCTGCGCGGTCAGGTATTTGCGGGCGCGTGCGTCGGCCATGTTCAGGCGGTTTTCGTTGATGAGCATGGTCTGGTGCTTGATCCATCCCTGCCACGCTTCCTTCGATACCGATTCATAGATGCGCTTGCCCAATTCACCGGGGACCGGCGCGAAGTCGAGCCCTTCGGCTTCCTTGTTCAGCTTGATGCAGTGGACGGTGCGGGCCATGTGTTCTACTCCTGAATCTGTTCGTGAAAGATGAAATTATAGTTGTTTGATGAGGACCTGCGATTTGCGCTGCCAGTTGTACATGTGCTGGCGGTCCTTCGGCAGGTCGTCCACCGTGGCGGTGACGAAGCCGCGCTTCTTGAACCAGTGCGAGGTGCGGGTGGTGAGCACGAACAGCTTGCTCATGCCGGCGGCGCGCGCGCGGTTCTCCATGTGCTTGAGGATGCGCTCGCCGTCGCCCTGGGCCTGCGCGTCCGGATTGACGGTCAGGCATGCCATCTCGGCCATGCGCGACTCCGGGAACGGGTACAGCGCGGCGCAGCCGAAGATCACGCCGTCGTGGTCGATGACCGAGAACTGGTCGATCTCGCGTTCGATCAGCTCGCGGCCGCGCTTGACCAGCGTGCCGTCGGCCTCCAGCGGCTCGATCAGCTTGATAATCCCGCCGACGTCCTCAATTGTGGCCTGGCGCAGGCTCTCGAGGTTCTCGTGGCTGATCATGGTGCCGACGCCGTCGTGGGTGAACAGCTCGAGCAGGGCCGAGCCGTCCATCTGGAAGGGCACGATGTGGGCGCGGTCGACGCCGGCGTTGGTGGCCTTGATCGCGTGCTGCAGGTAGAACGAGGCGTCGTTCGGCAAAAAGTCCGCCTGCAGCACGGCTTCGGCCTGGTGCGAGGACAGCTCGCGCAGCTCGGCGCCGCCGAGGTCCTTCATCATCTCGGTCTCGGTGATGAAGATGAGTTTGTCGGCGTGCAGGGCGATCGCGGCCGACACTGCCACGTCTTCCATGGTGAGGTTGAACACTTCGCCGGTGGGCGAGAAGCCCAGCGGCGACAGCAGCACCAGGCTGTTCTCGGTGGCGAGGATCGGGTGGATGGTCTCGGCCGCGATCTTGCGGGTGACGCCGGTGAGCTCGAAGTCGACGCCGTCGATCACGCCGAGCGGGCGAGCGGTGACGAAGTTGCCGGAGATGATGCGGATGCCGGCGTGCGCCATCGGCGTGTTGGGCAGGCCCTGGCTGAAGGCGGCTTCGATGTCCAGGCGCAGTTCGCCGGCGGCTTCCTTCGCGCATTCGAGCGCGGCGCCGTCGGTGATGCGGATGCCGTCGTGGAAGCGGCCTTCGACATTGCGCAGCGCGAGCTGCTCGGCCACCTGCGGGCGCGAGCCGTGCACGATGACGACCTTGATGCCGAGGGCGACCAGCAGCGAGAGGTCGTGCGCGAGCACCGGCAGGGCGCCGGCGTGCACCAGCTCACCGGGGAAGGCGACGACGAAGGTCTTGCCGCGGAAGGCGTGAACGTAAGGCGCGACGGAACGCAGCCACTGGACGAATTGGATAGGGTTTTCCATATGTGCCGCATTATAATTCGCTGCGCAAGCAGCGCACCAAATACCTTCAAAAACAATGTCTGAGCAGAGTAACAAGCCTTCGGCGCCGGCGGCGCGCGCGACTTCCCCCGATTCCAACGACCACCGCAAGCGGCAGGGCGGCGATGGCGCACGCGGGTCGAACGCGCACGGCACGCAGGCGCGCCAGCCGCGCTCACGCGAACGGCGCGCGCCGGAGGAAGCGGCGTTCCGCAACCCGCTGCCGCCGATAATCTTCCCCGAAGACCTGCCGGTCTCCGGCCGCCGCGCGGAGATCGCGAAGGCGGTGCAGGAGAACCAGGTGGTGATCGTGTCCGGCGAAACCGGCTCGGGCAAGACCACGCAGCTGCCCAAGATCTGCCTTGAACTGGGACGCGGCGCGAAGGGCCTGATCGGCCATACGCAGCCGCGCCGCATCGCCGCCTCGTCGACCGCCAAGCGCATCGCGCACGAACTGGGTTCGCCGCTGGGCGAGCACGTCGGCTTCAAGGTGCGCTTCAACGACACGCTGACGCGCGGCGCTTCGGTCAAGCTGATGACGGACGGTATCCTGCTGGCCGAAACGCAGACCGACCCGCTGCTCAAGGCCTACGACACGATCATCATCGACGAGGCGCACGAGCGCAGCCTGAACATCGACTTCCTGCTCGGCTACCTGAAACAGATCCTGCCGCGCCGGCCGGACCTGAAGGTCATCATCACTTCCGCGACGATCGACGCCGACCGCTTCGCGCGCCATTTCGGCTCGCCGGAAAAACCGGCGCCGGTGATCGAGGTGTCGGGCCGCCTGTACAAGGTGGAGGTGCGCTACCGGCCGGTGGACAGCGAGGTGGTGTCGCCGCCGGGGACCGATCCGAATCGCGTCACCAAGGCGCAGGCCGCGCGCGACAAGCGCGATTTGATCGACGCGGTGGTCGACGGCGTCGACGAGCTGGCGCGCATCGGCCAGGGCGACGTGCTGGTGTTCCTGCCGGGCGAGCGCGAGATCCGCGACTGCGCCGAGGCGCTGCGCAAGCATCATCCGCCGCACGTGGAGATTCTGCCGCTGTTCGCGCGCCTGTCGGTGGAGGAGCAGGACCGCGTGTTCCGCACCACGAACGCGCGCCGCATCGTGCTTGCCACGAACGTGGCCGAGACCTCGCTGACGGTGCCGGGCATCCGCTACGTGGTGGACGCCGGCCTGGCGCGCGTGAAGCGCTACAGCTTCCGCAACAAGGTCGAGCAGCTGCAGGTGGAGCCGGTCTCGCAGGCCGCCGCCAACCAGCGCGCGGGCCGCTGCGGCCGCGTGGCGGACGGCGTCTGCATCCGCCTGTACGAGGAGACCGACTTCGCGCAGCGTCCGCGCTTTACGGATCCGGAGATCCTGCGCTCGTCGCTGGCGGCGGTCATCCTGCGCATGAAGTCCCTGCACCTGACCGACGTCGAGAGCTTCCCCTTCATCGAGCCGCCGCAGGGCCGCGCGATCGCCGACGGCTACCAGCTGCTGCAGGAAGTGGGCGCGGTCGACGAGTTCAACCAGCTCACGCCGCTGGGCCGCAAGCTGGCCAAGCTGCCGCTCGATCCGCGCGTGGGCCGCATGATCCTGGCCGCGGTGGACAGCGCCTGCCTGACCGAGATGCTGATCGTGGCGTCGGCGCTGTCGGTGCAGGATCCGCGCGACCGGCCGATGGAGTACCAGCAGCAGGCTGACGAGAAGCACAAGAAGTTCGCTGACGAGAAGAGCGAATTTTTGTCCTACCTGAAGATCTGGCGCTGGTTCGAGCAGGCGATCGAACACAAGAAGTCGAACCGCCAACTGCAGGACACGTGCCGCGAGAACTTCCTGTCGCAGCTGCGCCTGCGCGAGTGGCGCGACGTGCATTCGCAGCTGCTCACCATCGTCAAGGAGCAGGGCTGGCGCATGAACGAGGCGCCGGCCACCTACGACCAGCTGCACCTGGCGCTGCTCACGGGCCTGCTGGGGAATATCGGCTTCAAGGGCGAGGACGAGCAGGTCGGCCAGTATCTCGGCGCGCGCGGCATCAAGTTCCACATCTGGCCGGGTTCCTCGCTGTCGAAGAAGCCGGGCAAGTGGGTGGTGGCGGCCGAACTGGTCGAGACCACACGGCTGTACGCGCGCACCATCGCGCAGATCCAGCCGGAGTGGGTGGAGAAGGTGGGCGCGCACCTGCTGAAGAAGTCGTGGGGCGAGCCGCGCTGGGAGAAGCGCCAGGCGCAGGTGACGGCGAGCGAGCGCGCGACGCTGTATGGCATCGTGGTCTACAGCCAGCGCCGCATCAACTACGCGCTGCACAATCCGATGGAGGCGCGCGAGATCTTCATCCGCGACGCGCTGGTCGGCGGCGACTACGACACGCGTGCGCCGTTCTTCGCGCATAACCAGAAGCTGGTGCGCGAGATCGAAAATCTCGAGCACAAGTCGCGGCGCCAGGACGTGCTGGTGGACGACCAGCTGATCTACGCCTTCTACGACAAGGAGATCCCGTCCGATGTGGTGAACGGCGCGGGCTTCGAGAAGTGGTACAAGGATGCGGCGCGCGAGAATCCGAAGCTCCTGTACCTGATCCGCGAAGAGCTGATGCGGCACGAGGCCGCGGGCGTGACGACGGAGCTGTTCCCGAAGACGATGAACGTGACCGGGATCGAGATGGGACTGTCGTACCACTTCGAACCGGGCAGCGTGCGCGATGGCGTGACGATGACGGTGCCGCTGTTCGCGCTGAACCAGATCCCCTCGGCGCGCGCGGCGTGGCTGGTACCGGGCATGTTGAAGGAGAAGGTGCACCTGCTGCTCAAATCGCTGCCGCAGAAGCTGCGCCGGCATTGCGTGCCGCTGCCGGAGTTTGCGGCACGCTTCGCGGACCGGGTGCAGGATGCGGGCGGCTTCGGGCGCGGCGATTTGATCGACGCGCTGATCGCGGACGTGCGGGCGCAGACCGGCGGCGTGCAGGTGCTGACCAGCGATTTCAAGCTGGAGACGCTGCCTGCGCACCTGTTCATGAATTTCAAGGTGATCGACGAGCACGGGCGCCAGCTGGACATGGGGCGCAACCTGGCGTCGCTGCAGGCCGAGCTGGGCGGGCAGGCGCGGCAGAGCTTCCAGCGCATGGCGGAGGCTTCTCCGACGCTGGCGCCTGCGTCTTCATCGGCGGAGAAGCCGCGGGCAGCTGGAGGCAAGGCGGCGGCGCCGGCGGCTTCGGCCGAGCCTGCTGCCAGCCAGCACAGCAATATCACCAGCTGGACGTTCGGCGAGTTGCCGGAGCTGCTGGAGATTAAGCAGGGCAAGCTGGCGCTGATCGGCTTCCCGGCGCTGGTCGACAAGAAGACGCATTGCGACCTGGAAGTGTTCGACGATCCGAACGTGGCGGCGCGCACCCATCGCGTCGGTTTGCGCCGGCTGTTCGCCTTGCAGTTCAAGGACCAGTTGAAGTTTGCGGAGAAGAATATTCCGGGCTTGCAGAACATGGGCATGCAGTTCATGTCGGTGGGCACGCAGGAAGAGTTGCGCGACCAGATCATCGGCAAGGCGATCGATATCGCCTGCCTGCAGGACCCGCTGCCCACGGATGCGGCATCGTTCAACAAGCGCAAGGACGAGGGCAAGGGCCGGCTGGGCCTGCTGATCAACGAGATCGCGCGGCTGGCGGGACAGATCCTGGGCGAGTTCTATACCTTGCCGAAGAAGCTGCAGAGCCTTCCGCAGCAGGCGGCCGGCGATATCCAGTCACAGTTGCAGGGACTGGTGCACAAGCGCTTCGTCGCCGATACGGAGTATAGCCAGCTGGCGCATTTCCCGCGCTATGTGAAGGCGATTCATGTGCGCATCGAAAAGCTGCGCGGCAATCCGGCGCGCGATGCACAGTTGATGACGGAGTGGCTGACCGCGGCCACCCAGTTCCAGCGGGTGTCGAAGAATCAGCCGGGCAAGAACCTGGATCCGCGCATGGTGGAGTTCAGGTGGCTGCTGGAAGAGTTGCGCGTTTCACTCTTCGCACAGGAGTTGCGGACGCCGATGCCGGTGTCGCCGAAGCGGCTGCAGAAAGTGTGGGAGTCGATGCAGCGCTGAGCGCCAGCTGCGCTTGCCCGCGTGGGCGCAGGTGTCCACCCGACGCTATCTGGTCCCCGCTCGCGCGGGGACCGATGCTTCAATGCGTGGGCACAAGTGCCCACCCTACGTCATCCGCCCGGACAAATAGTTCCTCTGGCTCTGCCGTTTGGCAGGCCTGCTGGCGCTTCGCCAGTGCTGAAAGATGAGTGCCTGAGCGTGCGGGGACGCCAGGGACAGCTTAAATAGTGCTGTCGGTGTCGCGGTCGCGGGTGCTGGAGCCGAGGCCCGTGCCGCCGCCGGAACCGAGCGTGGAGCTGCCGGCGCCGCTGGAGCTGCCTGCCATGCCGGCGCCCATGCCGCGGGTGCCTGCGCCGCCCATGCCGGACACCATGCCGCCCGTCGCCACGCCCGGGCCCATGCTCGGTGCGCCGCTGCGGTGCGGGTCGGTGCCGTAGAAGCTGTGGATCTGGTTCGACCAGGTCATGTCGCTCATGTCCGGCCATGCGTCCTTGTCGAAGCCGGGGGCGGTCTTCAGGCGCTCCTTCTCGATATTGAGGACGAAGCGCTTGTTGGCGGTGTCCAGGTGCAGGGCCTGCCACGGCACCGCGAACAGCTTTTCGCCCATGCCGAGGAAGCCGCCGAAGGCCAGCACGGCATACGCGACCTGGCCGGTCTGCATGTCGAGCATGATTTCCTTGATGTCGCCGAGGTCGTCGTCGCTGCCGTTGACCACGGTGTCGCCGATCAGGGTGTCCGCCCCCATCAGCGCCGGGCCGGGACCGGTGCTCTTGCTGTTGCTGTACATGCCGTATTTGTCGCGATCGATATAGCTCATTGTTGTATCTCCTGGTTATCAAACGTCGGCGAGCCCTGATGTGAAGGCTCAGGTTAGAGGGGCGGCGCGTGTCACGTTTGAGCTGGCTCAATCGTGTGGAGACAGGCGCAGCCACCGGGAAAACTCAGAAACCAAGCGCATTCACCTCCACAAAAAATGTTGTGTTAACGCTGCTATGAGCGGCAGCGCACAGAACGGGAATTGCACGAAAGTTATTCTGCTTTGGAAATCTTGGAGGCCATCAACATGTCGCACATCCCGCGTTGCAATTACGCTGGCACACCAGGCCAGCAGATCCCGACCCGTTCCCTCGGTTCCATGGCCGAGCGCCTCCTCGGCCTGCTGTTTGGGTGGTGGCGACGGTGAGCCGGGCCGGCCGGTCGCGCGTGGAAAATGCGAATCGGACGCGACCAATGTAGCCGCAATCGAAAAATCGCGGCATACGATAGATAGTCGCTGCCTATGGGAATCTCAATCGGCTTTGCTATTGCCGAGCAAGGTGGCGGCGTAAGTCTCGAAGCCGGCCAGGCCGCGCTCGAGGATGGACACCAGCGCCGGTAGCGGGCTGGCCTGGTAATCCCATTCTGCGCGGCAAAACTCGCCGCTGCGCTTGAGGTCTTCGGCCAGGGCCGCGCCGATCAGGCCGCGCGCGGCCAGCAGGCTGATGACTTCGCGCTCGTCGCGCGCCAGCCCGGCGCCCGCCTGCGCCAGCACGTAGTCGCCCATTTCCACCGCCGCTTCCCAGGCCCGGATGACGTTGAGCGTGGCCGCGTCCTGGCGCGTGCGGTCGCCGGCGAAGGTGGCCGGGTCTTTCTCGTATTCCTCGCGCGCCCGCCGGCAGCAGCGTTCGATGGTGCCGGCCTTGCTGGTGAGTATGTCGTCGCCCATGCGTCCTCCTCGAGCCTGGAATCGCTACATCAGGAAAAGTGCCGCTGCAACGATGGTGGGGGCGAGTGCGCCGAGGAACAAGCCCAGCGCGCCGATCGCGGCGTCGCGAAAGCCGGCGCGCAGCAGGGCGACGCCGGCCGGGTTGGGGGCGTTGGCGATCACGGTCAGGCCGCCGCCGCCGACCGCGCCCGCCATCAGCATGTATTTGTCGTGCTCGGACAGGCCCCCGATCAGCGAGCCCAGGTAGGTGAGGGCGGCGTTGTCGGTGATCGCGGTCAGGCCCAGCGCGCCGAAAAACAGCGCGGTCGGGCCGAGGCTGGACACGAGCGGCTGCAGCCACCATTGCTGCATGCCGCCGAGCACGACAAGTCCCGCCAGGAAAAAGCCGACGAGCAACCCTTCGCGCAGGATCAGCGGCTCCTGGTAGCGCTGGTAGGCCTGGGTGTAGCCGAGGAAGAGCAGGAACAGGCCGAGGAACAGCACCGGATGGTGGGCCAGCAGCACCACGGCGGCGAGGAAGGCGAGGTGGATCGCGCTGACCGCCAGCGGCACCGGGGTGGCGTCCTGGCGAGGCTCGGGCGCGAGGTGCTGGCGCAGCAGCAGGAGCGCGCCGCTGGCGTTGACGAGCACGGCCAGGACCGCGCGCCAGCCGATGTGCTCGAGCATCCAGGCGCTGTCCCAGCCCCAGGTGGCGGCCACCATCAGCACCGGCGGCGCGGCGAAGGAGCTCAGGGTGCCGCCGATCGAGACGTTGACGAACAGCACGCCGAGCGCCATGTATTTCAGCCGCTCGTCCATGCCTTGATGGAACACGAGCGGGGCCAGCATCAGGGCCGCCAGCGTCATCGCGGCCGGCTCGGTGATCAGGGAGCCGGCCAGCGGCACCAGCGCCAGGCCGAGCCATGCCAGCACCAGTTCGTTGCGGGCCGGGATGGCGCGCGCGAGCAGCTGCAGCAGCGCGCGCACCGCGTCCAGCACGGGGCGCGAGGCGGCCACCACCATGACCACGAACACGAACAGGGGTTCCGCGTAATGGCGCGATTCGGCGTAGGCGGTGGCCGCGGCGGGGCCTTCGAGCAGGGCCATCAGCACGATCAGCACGAAGGCCCAGAAGCCGAACACGACTTCCACTTCGCCCAGCAGGTGCAACAGGCCGGCGTGGCGCGGGCAGCGCGAAGCCAGGCGTTCGAACAGCCGGGCGCTGAAGGTGTGCAGCAGGGCAAGGGCGAAGACGGCGGCGCTGGCCAGTTCGATGGTGCTCATCATTGATGCATGGGTTGCGGAAAGATTGGCCATTATTCCATCTTTTGCCGGATGCGGGATGTCTGTCTGGCAAGCCGCCGCGCACGATGTGCGATCGGCCCTTGTCAAATCCGGATTCAGCGAGTACTGTACGTTTATACAGTATTCTCTCTTCCCATCCATGAACAATTCCGCATCCATTGCCGCGCCGGAGGATTTGCATCCCGCGCTGTGGCGCGCTTCGCAGCTGGCGCATGCCAACACGCGCTGCGTCGATACCGGCCATGCCGCGCTGGCGGCCCAGCTGCCGGGCGGCGGCTGGCCGGTCGGCACCCTGGTCGACCTGCTGGTGCAGCAGGCCGGCATCGGCGAAATCCGCCTGCTCAGGCCGGCGCTGGCCAAGGTGGCGCAGCGCCGCGTCGTCATGGTGGCGCCGCCGCATGCGCCGCAGGGCCTGGCGCTGGCCGCGCTGGGGCTGGATCCCGGGCAGCTGGTGTGGGTGCGCGGCAGCCGCAACGCGGACGCCCTGTGGGCCGCCGAGCAGGTGCTCAAAAGCGGCAGCTGCGGCGCGCTGCTGTTCTGGCAGCAGCAGGCGCGTGGCGAAAGCCTGCGCCGGCTGCACCTGGCGGCCCAGCAGGGCGAGACCCTGTTCTTCCTGTTCCGCCCGCTGGCGGCCGCGCAGGAAGCCTCGCCCGCGCCGCTGCGGCTGGCGCTGCGTCCGGCCAGCGGCGGCATCGAGCTCGACTTCATCAAACGCCGGGGACCGCAGCGCGATGCGCCGCTGTTCCTCCCACTCACCCCATCGTTGTCACGCCATGCGCCTCTGGATCGGCCTGTACCTGCCCCAGCTACCGCTCGAGGTCTTCAGCCAGCCCTGGTCCAGTGACGCCGGCAGCGTCGTGCTGGAGCAGGAGCGGGTGCTGGCGCTGTCGGCGGCGGCGCGCGCGGCCGGGGTC
>JAEWEK010000003.1 GCA_023389425.1 Pseudomonadota bacterium
CCACGGTGCGCCTGATCGCGCACCTGCTGACCGCATCCGGCCTGCGCACCGGCATGACCAATACCGACGGCGTCTACATCGAAGGCCGCCGCATCGACAGCGGCGACTGCAGCGGCCCGCGCAGCGCGCGCAACGTGCTGCTGCACCCTGACGTCGACGCCGCCGTGTTCGAGACCGCGCGCGGCGGCATGCTGCGCGAAGGCCTGGCCTTCGACCGCTGCCAGGTGGCGGTGGTGACCAATATCGGCGCCGGCGACCACCTCGGCCTGAACTACATCACCACGCTGGAAGACCTGAAGGTGCTCAAGCGCGTGATCGTGATGAACGTGGCGCCGACCGGCATGGCCGTGCTCAACGCGGCCGACCCGATGGTGGCCAGCATGGCCGAGAAAACCCGTGGCGACGTCACCTTCTTCGCGCAGGACGGCAACCATCCGCTGATGTCGATGCACCGCGCCAAGGGCAAGCGCGTGGTGTTCGTCGAGGACGGCATGCTGGTCGCGGCCGAGGGCAATAGCGTGACCCGCATTCCGCTGGCCGACATCCCGCTGACGCGCGGCGGCACCATCGGCTTCCAGGTCGAGAACGTGATGGCGTCGGTGGCGGCGGCATGGGCCGTGAACCTGCCGTGGGACGCGATCCGCGTCGGCCTTGCCACCTTCCGCAGCGAGACCAGCAATGCGCCGGGCCGTTTCAATGTGTTCGACTACAAGGGCGCGACCGTGATCGCCGACTATGGCCACAACCCGGATGCGATGCAGGCGCTGGTGGGCGCGGTGGAAGGCATGCCGGCCAAACGCCGGCTGGTGCTGATCTCCGGCGCCGGCGACCGCCGCGACGAGGACATCCGCGAGCAGACGCGCATTCTCGGCGCCGCCTTCGACGAAGTTCTGCTGTACCAGGACCAGTGCCAGCGCGGGCGCGAGGACGGCGAAGTGGTCGGCCTGCTGCGCGAAGGCCTGCAGGGCGCGGCCCGCACCAGCCACGTCGAGGAAATCAACGGCGAATTCGTGGCCATCGACCGTGCACTGTCGCGCCTGTCCCACGGCGACCTCGCGCTGATCCTGATCGACCAGGTGGACGAGGCGCTGGCGCACATCGCCAAGCGCGTGGCCGAGGCCTAGAAAGGCAGAGGCCCGCGCAAAGCGGGCCCCGGCCTCCCCCGACAAGCCGACGGCATTGCGCCGCCGGCCTGAACTCTCTACACGGCCCTGCCGCGCTTGCGGCTGCGCGCCGCCAGTCCTGCCAATCCCAGCCCGACCAGGGCCACGCTGCCCGGCTCCGGCACCGAGGACGGCGGCGGCTGGTCGCCCCCGCCATTGATCACCAGGCGCGCGCCTAAATATTCGAGCGGATCGCCGAAGGAGCTGTCCTGCAGGGTCAGGGTCCAGGTGCCGAACATGTCCAGGCCGGCGTATTCCGAGAACGTATCGAGCGGCATGCTGAAGGTCCCGCTCTGCATGGCGGTGCCGAGCACGGGCGCGCCGTCGGCGAAGTTCACCGTCACGCGGCCGCCGCTGTCCTGGTCGTAGTAATCGAGCGGGACCAGGCGCACCGTGGTGCCGTCCGGCCCCGTCAGCCAGATGCCGATCTCGTTGGCGTATGGGATGCCCTCGCCGATGCACTGGCTGCCGGCAGGGCCGATGGGCGGGTCGTCGCACTTGGAGAAGTCGACGCTGACGGACACATTGCTGATATTGCCGTGCTGGGTGACGTCGAGGTAGCGCGCGATGACGATACCGTCGACATTGCCATACTGGGAATCGGTGACGATGACGTCGGCCTGGGCCGCGCCTGCGAGCGCCAGCGCGGCGCCTGCGACTGCAATCCTGATTGAGCTGAAACGCATGGAATCCCCCGAAGTTCGTTGCCGAACAAGTAGCAGATTTCATGCCATGTTTTGAAAAACCCGCAAAATCAGACGCTTGCCGGCGCCGGAGCAATGGTCCGCCGCGCGCGCTGTAAAAATTCCCGACAGGCCCGCCGGGCTGTCGCCAGCGGCGGCGATCAAGGTAAAATGGCGCACTTGGCCCAGCAAGCCGGCATGAACAAGAAATGACCAAAGTCCCGAACGAAATCAACCCCGCGGCGGCCAAGAGCAGCGCGGCGGAAAAGCAGACGCCGATGATGACCCAATATTTGGGCATCAAGGCGGACTACCCGACCATGCTGGTGTTCTACCGCATGGGCGACTTCTACGAACTGTTTTTCGAGGACGCGGAAAAAGCCGCGCGCATCCTCGGCATCACGCTCACCGCGCGCGGCTCCTCGGGCGGCGTGCCGATCAAGATGGCCGGCGTACCCTTCCACTCGCTCGATCCCTACCTCGCCAAGCTGGTGAAGATGGGCGAATCGTGCGCCATCGCCGAGCAGATCGGCGATCCGGCCCTGTCCAAGGGCCCGGTGGAGCGCAAGGTGGTGCGGGTGGTTACGCCGGGCACGCTGACCGACGCCGACCTGCTGCCGGAGAAGGCCGAGCGCCCGCTGCTGGCGGTGTGCACGCTGTCGCAGCGCAAGGTGGTGACGACCGGCCTGGCCTGGCTGTCGCTGGCCTCGGGCGCGCTGCGGCTGATGGAATTCTCGGGCGATGCGCGCACCGTCGGCACGCGCCTGGCGCAGGAACTGGAGCGCATCGCGCCGGCCGAGGTGCTGCGCGCGGACGACAATTCCGACCTGTTCGAGGACGCGCCGATCGGCCACGTCCAGCACGTGCCGGAATGGCACTTCGACGTCGTCAAGGGCCACAAGGCCCTGCTCGACCAATTGGCCGTGGCCACCCTGACCGGCTTCGGCGCGGACGGCCTGGGCGCGGCCTTCGGCGCGGCCGGCGCCCTGCTGCGCTACGCCCAGTCGACCCAGGGCCGCGGCCTGCAGCACGTGCAGACGCTGGCGGTCGAAAGCGAAAACGAATTCATCGGCCTGGACGCGGCCACGCGCCGCAACCTGGAGCTGACCGAGACCATCCGCGGGCAGGAATCGCCGACGCTGTTCTCGCTGCTCGACCACTGCCGCACGGCGATGGGCTCGCGCCTGCTGCGCCACTGGCTGCATCACCCAAAGCGCAACCAAATGGTTGCGCGTTTGCGGCACCAGGCGATCGAGGCGCTGCTCGAGCGCGACGCCGCCGGAGCGCTGCTGGCGACGCTGGGCCAGGTGCCGGACATCGAACGCATCACCACCCGCATCGCCCTGCTGTCGGCGCGCCCGCGCGACCTGGCCAGCCTGCGCGACGGCCTGAAGCAACTGCCGGCGCTGCGCGAGCAGGTGGCGCGCTGCTTCATCCCCGGCGACACCTGCCTGCTGCACGAGATCCACGCCGCGCTGGCCACGCCGGAGGCTTGCCTTGCGCTGCTGGTGCGCGCGGTGGCCGAGGAACCGGCCGCGATGGTGCGCGACGGCGGCGTGTTCGCGCGCGGCTTCGACGCCGAACTGGACGAGCTGCGCGCGCTGTCCGAGAACGCCGGCCAGTTCCTGGTCGACCTCGAGACGCGCGAACGGGCCCGCACCGGCATCGCCAACCTGCGCGTCGAGTACAATAAGGTGCACGGCTTCTACATCGAGGTCACCAACGGCCAGGCCGACAAGGTGCCCGACGACTACCGCCGCCGCCAGACCCTGAAGAACTGCGAGCGCTACATCACGCCGGAGCTGAAGGCTTTCGAGGACAAGGCGCTGTCGGCGCAGGACAAGGCGCTGGCGCGCGAGAAGCTGCTGTACGACCAGCTGCTGGGCGACCTGGCGCCCTTCATCGGCCAGCTGCAGGGCATCGCCCGCGCGCTGGCCCAGATCGACACGTTGGCCGCGCTGGCCACCCACGCGGTGCGCCACAACTGGTGCGCGCCGCAGCTGGTCATTGATCCCTGCCTGGACATCGCGGAAGGCCGCCACCCGGTGGTGGAGAACCAGATCGAGCGCTTCATCGCCAACGACTGCCGCCTGCGCGACGACAAGCGCCTGCTGCTGATCACCGGCCCGAACATGGGCGGCAAATCGACCTTCATGCGCCAGGTCGCGCTGATCACGCTGCTGGCCTATGTGGGCAGCTACGTGCCGGCCACCAGCGCCAGCATCGGCCCGATCGACCGCATCTTCACCCGCATCGGCGCCTCCGACGACCTGGCCAACGGCCGCTCGACCTTCATGGTGGAGATGACCGAATCGGCTGCCATCCTGAACGGCGCCACGCCGCAGTCGCTGGTGCTGATGGACGAAGTCGGCCGCGGCACCTCGACCTTCGACGGCCTGGCGCTGGCGTGGGCGATCGCGCGCCACCTGATCGACACCAGCCGCAGCTTCACGCTGTTCGCGACCCACTACTTCGAACTGACCCAGCTGCCGGAAGCGCATCCGAGCGCGGCCAACGTGCACCTGTCGGCGGTCGAGCACAAGGACAGCATCGTGTTCCTGCACGCGGTGCAGGACGGCCCCGCCTCGCAAAGCTACGGCCTGCAGGTGGCGCAGCTGGCGGGCGTGCCGGGGGGCGTGATCCGCGCCGCGCGCAAGCATCTGGCGCGGCTGGAAGCGCAGGCGGTGGACGGCACCTCGCAGCTGGACCTGTTCGCGGCCCCGCGCGCCGAACCGGAAGACGAAGCGGCACCGGCCGCCGCGGCACCGGCCAGCGACGCGCTGCGCGAACTGATCGACCAGATCGATCCGGACGCGCTGACGCCGCGCGAGGCGCTGGAACGCCTGTACGACCTGAAGCGCGCGGCCGGCTGATGCGGGGCGCGCGACGGCTCCTGCTGGTCCCTGTCCTGCTGGCGGCAGCCTGCGCGGCCGCCGCGCCCAAGGCGGACGAGGCGCAGCGCTTCGCCATCATCGGCCACAGCTTCGTCGCCGGCGGCGAGGACAGGCTGAAGGAAGCGATCGCGGAGACGAGCGAGCCGTCGCTGTCCTTCGTGGTCCTCACCGGGATCAAGGCGGCGTCCGAGACCTGCGCCGACAAGCTGTACCTGCGCCGGCGCGACCTGATCGACGACGCCAGACGGCCGCTGATCGTGGCGCCGGCCGGCAGCGACTGGGCCGAGTGCAAGAACTCGGCGGGCCGCTCGAATGCGATCGATCGCCTGTCGCGCATGCGTGAACTGTTCTTTGCCGAGCCACGCTCGATGGGCGCGAAGAAGATCCCGCTCACCCGCCAGTCGATGAGCCCGCGCTTTCGCAGCTATGCCGAAAACGCGCACTGGGAAGTGGGCAAGGTGCTGTACTCGACGGTGAATCTGCCGTCGAACAATAACCACTACCTGTCGGCCGCGGGCCGCAACAGCGAGTACGAGGACCGGCTGGTGGCGACGCGCTTCTGGCTCAATCGCCTGCTGGCGATCGCCAAGAGCGACCACATGGAAGCGATCGTGCTGTTCTCGGAGGGCGACATCAAGCCGTTCTCGGAACCGGCCGGGCTGCGCGCCCTGCTGCCGCGCTCGGGGCACGACGGCTTCGCGGAGCCGCGCAAGCTGGTGCTGGCGATGGCCAGGAAGTTCGACGGGAAGGTGCTGCTGGTCGACGGCGCGGGACTGCCGAAAGGGGCGAAGCCGGCGATCGAGTGGAAGGGGAATGTGGGGCACCTCAGCGTCGGGCCGGGGGTGCTGGAAGTGAGCGTGGCGACGGAAGGGGCGCCGGCGTTTACGATCAGGGATGCGGCGGAGTAGCCGCGCGCCCTGCTAAGACACAAGTCGTTCCCGCGCAGGCGGGAACTCCATTTTGCCGCGCACGCCAATGCACGCGCTAGCCGCTTCGCTCGAAGAAATGGGATTCCCGCTTTCGCGGGAATGACGGTAGCTAATTTGCGAAAGCTGGCGGTAATTATTGCAGCGGATGGCTGCGGAAGTGGTCGCCGTCTTCGCTGTCGTCCAGCTCGTCGTGGCCATGGTGGTGGCCGTGCGCGCCGTGCACGTGCTCGTGCGCGACTTCTTCCGCCGTGGCCGGACGCACGTCGATCACCGACAGCTCGAACCGCAGCGCCATGCCGGCCAGCGGGTGGTTGCCGTCCAGCACCACCTTGTCTTCGGCTACTTCGGTCACGGTGAAGATGGTCGGCTCTTCGTCCTCGTCGGCGCCTTCGGCCATGCCTTCGAACTGCATGCCGACTTCGATCGGCTCCGGCAGGCGCTTGCGCTCCTCGACCTTGATGAGGGCCGGGTCGTAGTCGCCGAACGCGTCTTCCGGCTCGATCTGGATGGTCGACGAATAGCCGACGTCCTTGCCATCCAGCTCTTCCTCGATCTTGGGCAGGGTGTTTTCATACCCGCCGTGCAGGTACACCATCGGCTGCGTACCCTCTTCGATCAGGTTGTTCTGGGCGTCCGACAGCCGGTAGTTGACCGTCACCACAGTGTTCTTGGCAATCTTCATCGTACATCCTTTCGTTGTAAGCACCGGATTATACCCCCAGCCCTGCTTTGCCCTCGTCCAGCGACGGTTATAATTAACGCATGCAAAAAACACAGCTCCTCGGCGGCCTCACGCCCGCCCAATTCCTGCGCGACTACTGGCAAAAGAAGCCCTTGCTGATCCGCCAGGCGATCCCCGGATTCAAGCCGCTGCTCAAGTTCGAGCAGCTGGCGGCGCTGGCGCGCGAAAATCACGTCGAGTCGCGCCTCATCACCCACGCCAAGGGCGAATGGCAGATGCAGCATGGCCCGCTGGCCGAATTGCCGGCGCGCGCGCAGCGCGAATGGACCATGCTGGTGCAGGGCGTGAACCTGTATGACGAGGGCGCCGATGCCCTGCTGCGCCAGTTCCGCTTCGTGCCGGACGCGCGCCTGGACGACCTGATGATCAGTTTCGCCACCGATGGCGGCGGCGTCGGCCCGCACGTGGATTCCTACGACGTGTTCCTGCTGCAGGCGCACGGCAAGCGGCGCTGGCGCATCTCGGCGCAGGAAGACCGCGAGCTGGTCGAGGGCTTGCCGCTGAAGATACTCGCCAGCTTCGCCCCGGACGAGGAATACGTGCTGGAGCCGGGCGACATGCTGTACCTGCCGCCGCAGTACTGCCACGACGGCATCGCCGAGGGCGAGTGCATGACCTATTCGATCGGTTTTCGCGTGCCGAATTTCCAGGAGATGGGCGAAGGCTTCCTGCAGTTCATGGCCGACTCGATCGCGCTGCCGGGCCTGTATGCCGACCCGTCGCTGAAGCCGGTCGACAAGCCGGCCGAGATCCCGCGCGACATGCTGGCCAGCGTCACTGACGAGCTGAACAAGGTCACCTGGGACGAGGACGACGTCGCCATCTTCCTCGGCGAGTACCTGTCCGAGCCGAAGCACAATGTCTACTTCACGGCACCGGCCAAGCCGCTGGCGATGGGCCGCTTCTTCGACAGCGCGGCCAAGCGCGGCGTGAAGCTGTCGCTCAAGACGCTGATGCTGTATCGCGGCAAGCACGTGTTCATCAACGGCGAATCGTTCGAGGCCGGGCGGGCCGACAAGGCGGTGCTGGCCAGCCTGGCGGACCAGCGCATGCTCGACGGCGAGGCGCTGGCGGCGGCCACCGAAGACGTCAAGGAAGCGATCTATACCTGGTACCACGACGGCTGGCTGGAACTGGCCTGAACGAGGAGGCGCGATGAGCGAGCCGCTGCTGCTGCCGTTTTCCAGCCGCGCCGAGTGCGAGGCCCAGTTCCGCGCCGTGCTGGCGCGGGCCACGACGGCGCTGCAGCTGTTCGATCCGGACTGCGCCATCTTCCCGCTCGGCGACAGCGCCAGCGATACGGCGCTGCGCGCCTTCCTGGGCGGCGGCGGCACGCTGCGGCTGGCGATGCATACCAGCGCTTACATCGAGCGCCACTATCCCCGCTTCCTGCGCCTGCTGCGCGACTACGCGCACCGGGTCGAATGCCGGGTCACCAGCAGCTCGCTGAAACAATTGACGGATTCTTTTTGTGTCGCCGACGGCGTGCACATCGTGCGGCGTTTCCATTGCGATCATTTTCGCGGCGAGGCCGCCTTCGATGCGCCTTTGTCAACCGAAGTGCCGCTGGAACGTTTTGAAGCGATATGGGAAGCATCGAATGTTGCGCTGCACACCAGCACGACAGGCCTTTAGGTAAGCGGTTTCTTTTCCGCACCGCATCGTCCGTAGCATCTTGTAACAATATGAACGTTGCAAGGCCACCAAAGAGGCGCACACTTGTATTTTTCCCTATTGCGATTCAGTAAATTTGGTTATAACATATCCTGTTAGGAACGTTTCGTTGTCTGTCAGGCACTACTCAGCGTTTTGAAAGCCTTCGAAATTCCTGACGAGCGATAATTACCGGTAATTATTCATCGCACCAAAGAAGTACTTACTTTTGAATTAATTAAGGAAAACCCATGAAAAAATCCCTGCTGATCGTCTCCCTGATGGCTGTTGCCCTGGCTGCTTGCTCGAAGAAAGAAGAAGCTCCGGCCGCTGCTCCGGCACCGGTGGTTGAGTCGGCACCGGCTGCTGCTCCGGCTGCTGCTCCGGCTGACGCTGCTGCTTCGGCTGCTTCGGACGCTGCTGCTGCTGCTTCGGCTGCCGCTTCGGCCGCTTCGGAAGCCGCTTCGGCTGCTGCTGCCGCTGCTCCGGCTGCTTCGAAGTAATCAGATTTTCCTGATTAAAGAAACCGGCCTGCGGGCCGGTTTTTTTTCGTCTGCAGCCCTCCCCCCGCAAAAGGAGCGACGTCATTCCCGCGCAGGCGGGAATCCCATTTCTTCAAACGAAACGGCTCAAGCGAACGCCGCGGGTCGATGTGCAAAATGGGGTTCCCGCCTGCGCGGGAACGACGCGTTCGGCGAACGCAGACAATAAAAAACCGGCCATGCGGCCGGTTTTTTCTGAAGCGAGCGATATTACTTCAGCTCGTCGTTCAGGATCTTGAGGATCTTGGCGCCGATCGGGGTGTTGGCCGGCTTGCCGTCGTTGGTCTGGACGGTCACGTCGCTGCTGTTGCCATTGCCCTTGACCAGCACGCGGTAGCGCTGCGCTTCCTTTTCCTTGTCGTCGTTGCCGAACGAGAGCAGCTTGGCGAAGAAGCCTTTCTTGTCGGCCGCGTCCGGATCGACGTAGCGCACGAAGTAGATGCCCTGCACGCGGTCGCGGTCTTCGACGGTGAAGCCGACGCGGTCCAGCGCCAGGCCGACGCGGCGCCATGCGCGGTCGAAGCCTTCGTCCACTTCCACCTTGTCGGCCAGCAGCTTGGCGTGCAGCGGCTGCGCCACGGCGTTGTCGACCAGGGTCTCGGCGCCCTTGACGTTGGCGCTGCCGGTAAGGCGCGCCATCAGGCGGGCCACGAACATCGATTCCAGCGCCGGATCGTTGGCGCGCGTGGTCCAGTGGCCGGCGCCGTCCTTGTCGACGACTTCCTCGGCGCCGCGGTGGCTGATGAAGATGTCGGTGCTGCCGTCGGCATTGCGTTCAAGGCGGGTGCGGTATTTGTCGCGCTCGCCGGTGGAGTAGGCGAAGTCGATCACCTTGCCCAGCGTACGGCGGATGAAGTCCTGCGGGATCTTGGCGCGGTTCTCGGCCCAGTTGGTTTCCATGGTGCCGGCGGCGGCGTTCTCGGTTTCCACCGTGAAGCCGGAGTCGTGCCAGAATTCCTTCAGCTGCGGCCACAGCTGTTCCGGGGTTTCCCTGACCACCAGCCAGCGCTGGTTGCCGGCGCGCTCGATGCGCACCTTGTCGGTCGACACCGGGGCGACCTGCTCGCCGGTGACGGCCACGCCCGGGCCCTTCTGCTGCTGGCCGGAGGCGGTGGCGATGCCACGGCCGTCCGGGACGGCGTAACGATTGTCCTTCTGGAGCTGGGTCAGGTCAGGCGGGATGTCCAGCGGCGGCGCCTTGGTGGCGGCCTGGTAGTCCACCTTGTCCCCTTCGAACACGGTGCTGCACGCAGCCAGGCTCAGCGCGAGGACGGACAGCGCCAGCGCGCGCACTGCGGGTTGGGAGGGCTTGATCTTTCGAATAGTCATATCGTTACAAGGTTGCGAACCCGAGGGTTCAGGACTTCAGGGAAACGCCGGCTTCGCGCATGGCGCCGCGCACCGTTTCGTGGAACTGCGCCGACAGCGGCGCCAGCGGCAGGCGCAAGCCGGCCGGCATCATGCCCATTTCCGCCAGTGCCCACTTGACCGGAACCGGATTCGGCTCGACGAAGAGCTTCGAGTTCAGGCCCAGCAGGCGATTGTTGATCTCGACCGCACGGGCGATGTCGCCACCCATTGCAGCCACGCACATCTCGTGCATGGCGCGCGGTGCCACGTTGGCGGTCACCGAAATATTGCCGGCGCCGCCGCACAGCATCAGCGCCAGCGCGGTTGCATCGTCGCCCGAGTAGACGGCAAAGTCCTTCGGCACGGCCTTGAGCAGCTCGAGGCCGCGGCCGATGTTGCCGGTGGCATCCTTGAGGCCGACGATATTGTCGATCGGCGCCAGGCGCACCACGGTCTCGTTGCTCATGTCGGCCACGGTCCGGCCCGGCACGTTGTACAGGATCACCGGCAGGTCGACCGCTTCCGCGATCGCCTTGAAGTGGCGGTACATGCCTTCCTGGGTCGGACGGTTGTAGTACGGGACCACCTGCAGCGAGGCGTCGGCGCCGACTTGCTTGGCGTGGCGGGTGAGCGCGATCGCTTCGGCGGTCGAGTTGCCGCCGGTGCCAGCGATCATGGGGATACGGCCTGCGGCGTGCTCGACAGCCAGCTGGATCATTTCACCGTGCTCGTCCGGACTCAAGGTCGCGGATTCGCCGGTGGTGCCCACGATCACGATCGCGTCCGTGCCTTCCGCGACGTGCCAGTCGATCAGCTTGCGCAGCGAGTCCCGGTCCAGACTGCCGTCTTCGAACATCGGGGTGACGATGGCTACAATGCTACCCTTAATCATATTCAATGGAACGTGCCGAGAAATAAAAGTTTGATTGTAGCGGATAGCCTGCCGTTATGGGTTATTCCTGACCAGATAAATGGCCGAGATCCGCCGCTTGAAATGCATATGCCGGCCCGGCCGCGCACAGGCGCTGCACCATGGCTGGCCTGGGCTGCCGGCTGCAGCCGTCCTCGAAGGCGATCACTTGCAAGGAGCCGCCGCGGGCGTATTCCAGCAGCTCGCCGCGGCCCAGCAGGAAGTGCGGATTCGAAGGCTTACCGAATGTTTCATTGCCGATGGCGAAAGTTTCATACACCAGCACGCCATCGGGGGCCAGCGCGGCCATCAGGGACGCCATCAGCGGGCGGTGCAGGTAGTTGGTGACCACGATGCCGGCGAAACGGCCGGGCTCGAAGGGCCATTCAAAGCCCGCCACTTCCGTATCCGCTTCGATCGTCGTGATGCCGGGGCCGGCGGTGGCGGCCAGCGCGGCCGGGTCGCGGTCCAGCGCCAGCACCGGGTGGCCGAGCGCGGCGAACAGGCGCGCGTGGCGACCGCCGCCGCAGGCGAGGTCGAGCACCTCGCCCGGCGGCACCAGCGGCGCGAAACGGCGCACCCAGGACGACGCCAACTCCGCCATCAGGTGTAGGACAGGCCCATGGTGTCGCGCACGTCGCGCATGGTTTCCTGCGCCAGCTTGCGCGCCTTGTCGCAGCCGTCGGCGACGATGGCGCGCACCAGCGACGGGTCGTCCAGGTATTGCTGGGCGCGCTCGCGCATCGGCTCCTGCTCGGCCAGCACGGCGTCCACCACCGGCTGCTTGCACTCCAGGCAACCGATGCCGGCGCTGGTGCAGCCCTGCATCACCCAGTCCCTGGTCGGCTGGTCGGAATACACCTGGTGCAGCTGGAACACCGGGCACTTGAGCGGATTGCCCGGGTCGCTGCGGCGCACGCGCGCCGGGTCGGTGGGCATGGTGCGGATCTTCTTGGTGACCGATTCGCGGTCCTCGCGCAGCGTGATCGCGTTGCCATAGCTCTTGGACATCTTGCGGCCATCCAGGCCCGGCAGGCGCGACGCTTCGGTCAGCTTGACCTGCGGCTCGACCAGGATGATCTTGCGGCTGCCTTCGAGGTAGCCGAACAGGCGCTCGCGGTCGATGTTCGACAGGCTGCCCGATTCGTCCAGCATGGCCTGGGCCTGCTCCAGCGCTTCCTCGTTGCCGTCCTGCTGGAAGGCGGTGCGCAGCTCGGCATAGAGCTTGGCGCGCTTGCTGCCCAGCTTCTTGACCGCTTCCAGCGCCTTCTCCTCGAAGCCCGGCTCCTTGCCGTACAGGTGGTTAAAGCGGCGCGCGATCTCGCGCATCATCTCGATGTGGGGGATCTGGTCCTCGCCCACCGGCACCTGGGTGGCGCGGTAGATCAGCACGTCGGCGGCCTGCAGCAGCGGGTAGCCGAGGAAGCCGTAGGTGGCCAGGTCGCGGTTGGACAGGTTCTCGATCTGATCCTTGTAGGTCGGCACGCGCTCGAGCCAGCCGAGCGGGGTGGCCATCGACAGCAGCAGGTGCAGCTCGGCGTGCTCGGGCACTTTCGACTGGATGAAGATGGTCGACTGCGACGGATCGATGCCGGCGGCCAGCCAGTCGATCACCATGTCCCAGGTGCTTTTCTCGATGATGGACGGGTCGTCGTAGTGGGTGGTCAGCGCGTGCCAGTCGGCGACGAAGAACAGGCAGGGCAGTTCGGACTGCATCCTGATCCAGTTCTTGAGGGCGCCGTGGTAGTGGCCAAGGTGCATCGCGCCCGTCGGGCGCATACCGGAAACGACACGTTCGGGATACATGTGGTCAGCTCAGGATAAGTTGTAATGGGGTCGCCAGCAGATAGAGTGCCTGCGACGCAAAATGTTGTACGCCGATGAGCCAGAAATCGAGCACGTGGGTCATGAGCAAGGCCATGACGATGAAGAAGCCGTAGGGCTCGATCTGTGCGAACTGGTAGGCCATGCGCAGCGGCAAAATGCTGGTCATGACGCGGCCGCCGTCGAGCGGCGGGATCGGGATCAGGTTCAGCGCGGCGAACAGCAGGTTGACGCTGAAGCCGGCGCGGCCCACTTCGAACAGGAAGCCGTCGGCGCCGCTGTAGGCGCCGACGCACAGCGCCAGGATCAGCCAGCCGAAGGCCATCAGGATGTTCATCAGCGGACCGGCCAGGGCGACGAAGGCGGAGTGCTTGCGCGGGTTGCGCAGGTTGCCGAAGTTGACCGGCACCGGCCGCGCGTAGCCGAACATGAAGGCGCCCTTGGTGAGCCAGTACAGCAGCAGCGGCATCAGGATAGTGCCGATCGGATCGATGTGCTTGAACGGGTCCATGCTGACGCGTCCGGCGACGTAGGCGGTCTTGTCGCCGAAGTACTTGGCTACGTATCCGTGGGCGGCTTCGTGCAGTGTGATCGCGAGAAGCATGGGCAGTGCGTAGACTGCGATGGTGCGTATGAGTTCATCCATAAGCGTGGATTCTAACAGAGGCGGGGTGGGGGCTGACCGGGATTTGCGGGGGCCACTTGCACGACGGCGTCGTTCCCGCGCAGGCGGGAACCCCGTTTTGCGGGCGCCGCGGATGCGCTTGATTTAGCCGTGCAGCATGGGAAATGGGGTCCCCGCCTGCGCGCACTGCTGTCCGGAATATTTGGCGGGAAAATTGAAGAAGGTGTTGCAGGTAAAGGTTTGTGGGCGTATACCCGAGTTTCCACACTCTAAACCAGGACCTGCAACATGTTCACTGTAACCAATTT
>JAEWEK010000065.1 GCA_023389425.1 Pseudomonadota bacterium
ACATAGACCTCAGCCAATTCCCCGAACAGATCCGGGTCAGCTTCCTTGTTTGTGGGCACATACTCGAGCTTGCGGTTCTGGCGCAGCAGCTTGCCGTCCTTGAGCAATTTGAGGCACACCTTCAACTTCGATTCGTGCTCCCCGATCTCTTCCTCGATGCGGCCGGTGGTCACGGGAGCGCTCTCGGCCAGTTCCTTTACCGTGTCGTATACCGCGCGCAGGTCGTTCGCCGTCGGGTAGTGCTTCACGAGGAAGAACTGCTGCACGCGCTTGTCGTCCTGCAGGAACAGCAGCGTGCAGCTGGCATCCTTGCCGTCGCGGCCCGCACGGCCGGACTCCTGGTAATAGGCTTCAAGATTGGCCGGTATCTGAAGGTGGACCACGAAGCGCGTATCCGGCTTGTCGATGCCCATGCCGAAGGCGTTGGTCGCCACCATCACGCGGCGCTCACCATCCATGAACAAATCCTGGTTGGCCTTGCGCTCAGCCGCGCGCAGCTGGCCGTGGTAGAGCGTGACGGATTCTCCGGCCTCCTCCAGTATCCTGTGCATCTCCTCGGCCGCTTTCACGGTGGCGGCGTAGACGATGCCGACGCCTTCGGTCTCGCGCACCAGCTTCAGCGCCTCGGCATACTTCTCGTCCGCGTTGGTCACCTGCTGTACGCGGTACTGCAGGTTGGGCCGATAGATGCCGGTGTTGATGACATTGATGCGCGGGCGGTTCAGCTGCCTGGCGATGTCTTCGATCACGTCCTCGGTTGCCGTGGCCGTCAGCGCCAGCACCAGCGGGCGGCCGAGCGCCTGGATCGACGCCGCCATCTCGATGTAAGCCGGACGGAAATCGTGGCCCCAGTGCGAAATGCAGTGCGCTTCGTCGACCACGAGCAGGCCGATCTCCACGTCCTTCAGCACGGCGACGAAATCCGCCATCGCCAGGCGCTCCGGGGTGCAGAACACGATCTCGCATTCGCGTGCCGCGACCGCCTCGAGCGCCGTGCGCTCCTCCTCGGCGGACAGACTACTGTTGAGCTGAACGGCACGGATCCCGAGCTCGGCAAGCTTGCCGAGCTGGTCCTTCATCAGCGAGATCAGGGGCGAGACGACGATGGTCATGCCGTCCAGGATGCGAGCGGAAATCTGGTAGCACAGGGATTTGCCACTCCCCGTGGGCATGATGGCGAGCGTGTCTTTTCCATCCAACACGCTGTCGATGACGCGCTGCTGGCCATCGCGCAGCTGCTCGATGCCGAAGACCGTGTGCAGCAGCGTGCGGATGGTGTTGCGGCGGATCGCGAGCAGGCCGCGATACATCAGTGTGGGATCGTGTCGGGTCATGGCCGCACTCTAACTGTGCGTCAAGGCCAGCGGTATAGGACGCCAGCTACCCTTGTCGTAGGATGGCTACTTTCGCATCCCGCGAGGAGCCGAGGTATTTTCCTACAGGATTACGGAGTTGCCGCTGATACCTGCAGGCCATCCCCCAGACTAAGATGCAATCGTCCCCGCAGCCCCGAACCGGAGCACATCATGAACCGCTCGCTTCCCATCGCCCTGACCGCGTTCCAACTGGCGCTCGCCAGCGCCGCGATGTGGCTGCTGTACGAGAGCGAGGCGCTGAGCGATGGGGCGATGATGATCATCATGCACTAAACCCGCCCTCGCCCCGCGCCTGCGCGAGGACGACCTTGGCAAGGTGTGCGCCTGACCGCTCAGGCAGCCGCCGCCTCCGGCTCATCCACCGACGAGCGCACCAGGTAATCGAAGGCCGACAGCGACGCCTTCGCGCCCTCGCCGACGGCGATCACGATCTGCTTGAACGGCACGGTGGTCACGTCGCCGGCCGCGAACACGCCCGGCAAGGACGTTTCGCCGCGCGCATTCACTTCGATCTCGCCGAAGCGCGACAGTTCCAGGGTCCCCTTCAAAAACTCCGTATTCGGCACCAGGCCGATCTGCACGAATACGCCTTCCAGCTCCAGCTTGTGCGCCGCGCCGCTGTTGCGGTCGGTGTAGCTCAAGCCATTGACCTTCTTGCCGTCGCCATGGATCTCGCTCGTCTGCGCCGAGGTGATGATGTCCACGTTCGCCAGGCTCTTCAGCTTCTTGACGAGAATCGCGTCCGCGCGCAGTTCGCCGCCGAACTCGATCAGCGTGACGTGCGCCACGATGCCGGCCAGGTCGATCGCCGCTTCCACACCCGAGTTGCCGCCGCCGACCACCGCCACGCGCTTGCCCTTGAACAGCGGGCCATCGCAGTGCGGGCAATACGCCACGCCGTGATTGCGGTATTCCTTTTCACCCGGCACATTGATCTCGCGCCAGCGCGCTCCCGTCGCCAGGATCACGGATTTGCTCTTGAGCACAGCGCCGCTCTCGGTCTGCACCTCGATCATCCTGCCCGGCACCAGCTTGCTGGCGCGCTGGGTGTTCATGATCTCGACTTCGTAATGCTTGACGTGTTCTTCCAGCGCGATCGCGAAGCGCGGGCCGTCGGTTTCCTTCATCGACACGAAGTTCTCGATCGCCAGCGTATCCAGCACCTGGCCGCCGAAGCGGTCCGCCAGCACGCCGGTGCGGATGCCCTTGCGCGCGGCATAGATCGCCGCCGCCGCGCCGGCCGGGCCGCCGCCGACGATCAGCACGTCGAACGGCTCCTGCTTCGACAGCTCGGCCGCCTTGCGCGCGCCGCCTGCGGAGTCCAGCTTGGCGAGGATTTCCTCGACGCTGGCGCGGCCCTGGCCGAAATATTCGCCATTCAGATACAGCATCGGCACCGCCAGGATCTGGCGCGCTTCCACTTCATCCGGGAACACGCCGCCGTCGATCGAGGTGATCTTGATGCGCGGGTTGATGATGGACATCGAATTGAGCGCCTGCACCACTTCCGGGCAGTTGTGGCAGGACAGCGAGATGTAGGCCTCGAACTCGAAGTCGCCGTCCAGGTTCTTGATCTGTTCGATGACGGCGTCGTCGAACTTGATCGGGTGGCCGCCAACCTGCAGCAGGGCCAGCACCAGCGAGGTGAACTCGTGGCCCATCGGAATGCCGGCGAAGCGCACGCCGACGTCGGTGCCGGCACGGTTGATCGCGAACGACGGCTTGCGCAGGGTGTCGTCACTGCTTTCGCGCACGGTGATCTTGTCGGACAGCGCGGCGATCTCGTCCAGCAGTTCCTTCATCTCGGCCGCCTTGGCCGAGGCATCCAGCGAGGCGACGAGCTCAATCGGCTGCACCACGCGTTGCAAATAGGCTTGCAGTTGCTCTTTGAGACTTGCGTCCAGCATGATGGGTTTCCTTTGGGACTAAATGTTCGGGGAAAAACAGCGTGGGCCAATGGCTGGCCACGAATCGAACACGGGGACAGGCAGGCGCTGCCGCCTGTCCGCGTCGCCGCGCGGCTGCAGCCACACGGTGTTGATACGTTGCCGCCGCGCCAGCGGCAACGCGGGAGATCTTGCTTAGATCTTGCCGACCAGGTCCAGCGACGGCTTCAGGGTCGCCTGGCCTTCCGACCATTTAGCCGGGCACACTTCGCCCGGGTGCGATGCGACGTACTGTGCGGCCTTCACTTTGCGCAGCAGCTCCGAAGCGTCGCGGCCGATGCCGAGGTCGTGCACTTCCATCACTTTGATGGTGCCGCTCGGGTCGATCACGAAGGTGCCGCGCAGGGCCAGGCCTTCTTCTTCGATCATCACGCCGAAGTTGCGGGTCAGGGTGCCGGTCGGGTCGCCGATCAGGGCGTAGTTGACCTTCTTGATCGCGTCCGAGGTGTCGTGCCATGCCTTGTGCGAGAAGTGGGTGTCGGTCGATGCGCCGTACAGCTTGACGCCGATCTTGTCGAATTCCGCTTGCAGGCTTGCCAGGTCTTCCAGTTCCGTCGGGCACACGAAGGTGAAGTCGGCCGGGTAGAACATGATCACGGACCAGGTGCCCTTGAAGTTCTCTTCGGTCAGGTCGACGAACTTGCCATTGTGGTAGGCGGTTGCTTTGAACGGTTTGATCTGGGTGTTGATGAGGGACATGACATCTCCTGTTTGGGTGGTGAAAAACACGAATCGGTAGCTAGTTTAATCGTCCATGTTGAATCTGTAAAATGAATTGAACGGATTCAGTTGATTGATTTTAGCTATCGACACAGCGCCCGCGGCGGGAAGCCCGGACGACGGTACTAAGGCTGGTGGCCAGTGGTGGTGGCTGCGGGCAGCTCAGCGGCGCTACCTGATTCGCAGCGCGGCAGGGTCAGCGTGAACACCGAGCCCTCGCCCGGCGTGCTGCTTACCGACAGCTCCCCGCCATGCGACTGCGCCAGCTGACGCGAGATGTACAGGCCCAGGCCCAGCCCCTTCGGCTCGCCGTTGCGGGCCACGCGCTCGAAGGGCTCGAAGATGCGCAGCATATCGTGCGCGTCGATGCCGCGGCCGCGGTCGCGCACCTCGATGCGCACCGCGGAGTCGTCCGCGTTCACGCTGACCTCGACCGGATTGCCGCCGCCGTAGCGCAGCGCATTGGTCAGCAGGTTGACGATCACCTGCTCGATGCGGAACTCGTCCCAGCAGCCGCTCACCGACGCGTGCGGCCGCAATCCGATCGTGCAGCCGGCGGCCGAGGCATGTACCGACAAGTCGCTCACCACCCGGTCGAGCAGCGCCATCAGCTCCACCCGCGCCGGCCGGATCGACAGCTTGCCGCTGCGGATGCGCGAGACGTCGAGCATGTCGTCGATCAGCCGGATCATCGATTTGATCTGGCGCTCGTCGCGCCGCACCATGGCGTCCAGCTTGTCCGGGGCGAAGGCGGCCAGGTTGCCGCGCTTGATCTGCAGGCTGCGCATCTGCGATTCGAGGAACAGCGTGTTGAGCGGCGTGCGCAGTTCGTGCGCGACCAGCGACATGAACTCGTCGCGCATCTTCAGCGAACGCTGCAGCTCTTCCTCGGTCGCGTGCAGCTCCTTGAGCAGCGCTTCCTGTTCGCGCCGGCTGCGCTCCAGCGCCTCGATGTGGCGGCGCGCCTCGCGCCGCTGGCGGTCGAGCGTGACGAAGACCTTGACCTTGCCGCGCACCGCGTCCGGATCGAGCGGCTTGTGCAGGAAGTCGACCGCGCCGGTCTCGTAACCCTTGAACGCGTAATTGAGCTCCTTGCCGGCCGCGCTGACGAACACGATGGGGATGTGGCGCGTGCGCTCGGTCCCGCGCATCAGCTCGGCCAGCTCGAAGCCGTCCATGCCGGGCATCTGGACGTCGAGGATGGCCAGCGCGAATTCGTGCTCGAGCAGCAGCGCCAGTGCTTCCTCGCCCGACTGGGCCGCGTAGATGACACGCTGTTCGTCGCGGATCAGCGCGTCGAGCGCCTGCAGGTTTTCCGGCAGGTCGTCGACGATCAGCACATTGCTGGGTTCTAGCAGGCTCATTCTCCCTCCAACTTCGGCAACAGCGCGGCAATCTCGGCCAGGCGCAGCACCAGGTGCGGCGTGCTGCGCGCGATCGCCTGCTCCGGCATGGTCGGCGCCTGCGCCTGGTCCGGATCCTGTACGACGGTCAGCCCGCCGGCGGCCTTGATGCGGGCCATGCCGTCGGCCCCGTCCTGGTTGGCGCCGGTCAGCAGGATGCCGGCCAGCGCCGGGCCATACGCATCGGCGGCCGATTCCATCAGCACGTCGATCGCGGGCCGCGCGAAATGGACAGGCGGCTCGCAGCTCAGCGAGAAGGTGCGGTCATCCTCCACCGACAGGTGGTAGCCCGGCGCCGCGAAGTAGATGGTGCCGGGTTCGATCGCTTCCTTGTCGGCGGCCTCGCGCACCGGCGGCAGCAGGCGCGCGCCGAACAGCTCGGCCAGCCGGCTCTCGCGGTCGGGCGGCATATGAAGGATACACACAACCGCGAGCTTGAGCGAGGCCGGCAATGCCGGCAGCAGCGCCAGCAAGGCCTCGATTCCGCCGGCCGAGGCGCCGATCACCAGCGCCTCGATGCGGCGGCCGGCGAGCAGGCCGTCAATACGTTCGCCTGCCGTCATGGCCCCGCCTTCCGGTACAGCTTTGCGCGCCGCGCCAGCACCTCGAATCGGCTCGCGTAGGCCGAGAACTCGATGCTCTCCTTGCTGCCCAGGCCGAGGAAGCCGCGGTGGCACAAGGATTCGTGGAACAGCCCCAGCACCCGGTCCTGCAGGCGCCGGTTAAAGTAGATCATCACGTTGCGGCAGCTGATGAAATGGGTTTCCGAGAACACGCTGTCGGTGGCCAGGCTGTGGTCGGCGAAGGTCACGTTCTCGACCAGCGCGCGGTCGAAACGCGCCCCGCCGTACGCGGCCGTATAGTAGTCAGAGAACGCGCGCGTGCCGCCCGCCTTCTGGTAATTCTCGGTGTACAGGCGCATGCGCTCGAGCGGGAACACGCCGCGCCGCGCCGCTTCCAGCGACTCCGGGTTGATGTCGGTCGCATAGATCATGGCGCGCTCCAGCAGCCCTTCCTCGTGCAGGACGATGGCAAGCGAATACACCTCCTCGCCGGTGCTGCAGCCCGCCACCCAGACCTTCACCGAGGGATAGGTCTTCAGCAGCGGTACCACCTGCGTGCGCAACGCGGCGAAATAGTCCGGGTCGCGAAACATCTCGGTCACCGGAATGGTCAGGTACTGCAGCAGCAGCGCGAACGCGGCCGGGTCGTGCATCACGCGCTCCTGCAGGGCCGACACCGTATTGCAGCCCAGCTCGCGCAGTGCGACCAGCACACGCCGCTTCTGGGAAGCGCCGGTGTAATCGCGGAAGTCATAGTTATACTTCAGATAGACCGCTTCCACCAGCATCTTGATCTCGATGTCGACGTCGCTGTGCGGCTTCACATGCGCTCCATGGTCGGCATCCACACGCGCAGCAGCGAGTAAAGGCGGGTCAGGTCGATCGGCTTGGCAAGATAGTCATTGGCGCCGGCCGCCAGGCACTGCTCCTGGTCGTCCTTCATCGCCTTGGCCGTGATGGCGATGATCGGCAGGCGGTCGAAACGGGCATCGAGCCGGATGCGGCGGGTCGCCTCCAGCCCGTCCATGCCCGGCATCATCACGTCCATCAGCACCAGGTCCACGTCTTCCACCTCGTCCAGCCTGGCCAGCGCCTCGAAGCCGTTGCGGGCCACCACGACACTCGCGCCGCGCTGCTCCAGCGCGCTGGTCAGCGCGAACACATTGCGCACGTCGTCATCCACCAGCAGGATGCTGCGGCCCTCGAACACGCGGTCGCGGCCGCGCACGGCCTTGAGCATGTGCTGGCGTTCGGACGACAGCTGCGACTCGACCTTGTGCAGGAACAGCGTCACCTCGTCCAGCAGGCGCTCCGGCGAGCGCGCGCCCTTGATGATGATCGAGCGCGAATACTTGAGCAGCTCGGCCTCTTCGTCGCGCGTCAGGTTGCGGCCGGTGTAGACGATCACCGGCGGGAAGCTGCACATCTCTTCGTGCGACATCTGCTCCAGCAGCTCGCGGCCCTGCATGTCGGGCAGCTTGAGGTCGATGATCATGCAATCGAAGATCTCGCCGCGCAGCAGGGCCAGCGCCTCGGCGCCGGTGCCGACCGCCGAGATGTGGACGTCGGCATCGGCGATCAGTTGCACCACGCTGTCGCGCTGGCGCTCGTCGTCCTCGACCAGCAGCACGCGCTTGATCTGCTGTGCCGATTTGTCCTGCAGCTTGCGGAACACCTGCTCCAGCTGCTCGCGCGTGGTCGGCTTGTGCGCATAGCCGATGGCGCCCAGGTGCAGGGCCTCGCCGCCGTTGTCCATGCTCGACACCACGTGCACCGGGATATGGCGCGTGGCCGGGTCGTCCTTCAGCATCTGCAGCAGCGACAGGCCGGAACGGTCCGGCAGGCGGATGTCGAGCAGGATCGCGTCCGGTTTTTCGCCGGCCGCCAGTTCCAGCCCCTCGCCCGCGGTCATCGCCACCAGGCAGCGGAAATCGAGGTCGTGCGCGAGGTCGAACAGGATGCGCGCGAAACCGGGGTCGTCCTCCACCACCAGCACCGTGCGCGCGCCGTCGGCCGGGCGCGCGCGGTCGTCGGCGAAGGCCGGCGCGGGGCGCTCGCCGGCGTCGCCGGACGGTTCGGGCT
>JAEWEK010000104.1 GCA_023389425.1 Pseudomonadota bacterium
CCGACCGCGCTGGACACACGCTGCCCGATGCGGTCCCACAAATTGCCGAGATTGCCGAGCCGGCTGCCGCCCTGCTTGCCGACGTCGCGCAGCGCATCGGCGGAGCGGGCGCGGCGGGCCTGGCCGCGGTCCGGATCGAGCAGGTACATCAACAGTGCACCGGCGGCGGCGCCGGCGAGCCACTTGCCGAGATCAGGTCCGGTGTCGGTCGTCTGGTTCATGTCTGCTCCTCTGGTGAGATTGCTTGATGGCGCCTGGACCGGCGTGGCCGCGCCAGGCGCGCTCGAGCAGGTCCTGCACCTCGTGGTCGCTGGTCTGGTCGAACTCGCGGTACCACTGGCTCACGGCGCGGAACGACAGCGGCGTGGCCACGGCGACGAACTGGTCGACCTCGGCCGCCATGCGCGCGGCGGTGTCTGGCGCGGCCACCGGCACTGCCACCACCACCTTGCCGGCGCCGCCGTGGCGTGCCACCTGCACCGCGACCAGCATGCTCGATCCGGTGGCGATGCCGTCGTCGACCAGCAGCACCGTGCGGCCGCGCAGGCCCAGCGGCGGACGCGAGCCCCGATACAGCCGCTCGCGCCGTTCCAGCTCGGCCTGCTCGCGCGCGGCCACCGCCTCGATCTGCTGGGCGGTGATGCCCATCAGCCCCGGAAAGCCGGCCTGCATCACGCGGATGCCGCCGCTGCCCAGCGCGCCCATCGCGTATTCCTCCTGGCCGGGCATGCCGAGCTTGCGCACCAGCAGGATGTCGAGTTCGACGCCGAGCGCGCCGGCCACGGCGAAGGCGACAGGGACGCCGCCGCGCGGCAGGGCCAGCACCACCACGTCGCCGCGGTGCGCGTAGCTGCCCAGCTGCCGTGCGAGCAGCTTGCCGGCCTCGCTGCGGTTCTTGAACGGTAGATCGTCAGGCATTGCATGCTCCCCGGACGTGCGTGCCGGAGGCCAGAATACACACCTCGCCGCGCGCATGCCGTTCGTTTGCCGGGCAGAATTCCCGGGTCGTCGCCGGGCGCGGGATGCGCTGATTGTTGCCCCGGCGCTTCTGTCGATTTGATATGGAACAGCAGGCGTGCGGGACGGTGGAATTCGCGCTCCCGCGCGCCGGTCAGACGCTGCAGAAGGAGGATTTCACGTGAACGAGACCTTGTTGCGATCGTGGTGGATGCCGGCCCTGCGCGGGCTGGTGACGGTGGGCTTCGGCCTGCTGGCCCTGGTGTTTCCCAGCCAGACGGTAGCGTGGCTGGTGGACCTGTTCGCGGCCTATGTGTTGCTGGGCGGGGGCGTGTGGGTCGCCGGCGCGCTGCACAACCGGCAGGCGGACGCGCGCTGGCGCATGCCCTTCATGCTGGGGCTGATGGGCATCGGCGCGGGCTTGCTGGCGCTGGTCCATCCGGCGCCCAGTGCCGTGGTGCTGGTGTCGCTGATCGCGGCCCACGCGCTGGCCACCGGCCTGCTCGACCTGGCGGCTGCGCTGCGCGTGCGCAAGTTCATCCGCGGCGAGCGCCTGTTCGCGCTGTCGGCACTCACCTCGATCGCCTTCGGCGTGGCGGTGCCGATCGCGCCGGACGCCAGCGCGCTGGCCTTCGGCCCGGTGGTCGGGCTGTACGCGCTCAGCTGCGGCGCCGGGCTGCTGGCGCTGGGGATGCGGGTGCGCGCGTGGTCTGCCTTGCACCCTGGGGCAGCGGCGGCCCCCGCCTAGCCCAGCTGCCGCTTGTGGAAGCGCAGGTGATGCTCGATGAAGGTGGAGATGAAGTAATAGCCGTGGTCGTAGCCGGCGTGGTAGTTGAGTTCGAGCGGCTGGTCGGCCTGGCGGCAGGCGAGCTCGAAGGCTTCCGGGTTCAGCTGCTCGGCCAGAAACTTGTCGTGCAGGCCCTGGTCGATCAGGATGCCGCCGGGGAAGGGTGTCTTCATCACCAGCATCAGCTCGGTCGCGTCGTAGGCACGCCAGGCTTCGCGGTCGGCGCCAAGATAGCCGGTGAAGGCCTTCTCGCCCCAGGGGCAGCGCGAGGGCGCGGCGATCGGCGCGAAGGCGGATACCGACTTGAACAGGTCCGGATTGCGCAGCGCCATCACCAGCGCACCGTGGCCGCCCATCGAATGCCCGAAAATGCCGCAGTGCCGCGGGTCGGCCGGAAATTCGCCGAGTACCAGCTCGCGCAGTTCGAGCAGGTAGCTGTACATGCGGTAATTGCGCGACCACGGCTCCTCGGTCGCATCGACGTAGAAGCCGGCGCCCACGCCGAAGTCCCAACTGTCCGTTTCGCCGGGCACGCCGGCGCCACGCGGACTGGTGTCGGGCGCAACCAGGATCAGGCCTTCCTGCGCCGCGATGCGCTGGGCGCCGGCCTTGACCATGAAAGTCTCTTCGGTGCAGGTCAGGCCGGCAAGATAGAACAGCACGGGCAGGCGCTTGCCTTCGGCCTGCGGCGGCAGGTAGACCGAAAAGCGCATCGGCAGGCCGGTCGCGGCCGACCGGTGGCGGTAGAAGCGTTGCGATCCGCCGAAGCACATGTGTTCGCTGAGTAGTTCGAGCATGGTGTTCTCAAGTGTGGTCGATGCCACGAGTATGCCCGCCCGCGGCCTGGCCTGCCAACCGTGCGCGGCTTACACGAGGTGCAGCGCGCCCAGCAGCGCGCCGGTGCCGAGCAGCCACAGGATGTGCACGCGGGTGCGCCAGATCACCAGCATGGTCAGCACCGACAGCAGCCACAAGGGCCAGTCGGCGAGTCCGGTGCCGGTGCTGCCGAGGATCCAGGCGGTCGACAGCAGCAGCGCCACCACGATCGGCGCCATGCCCTGCTTGAAGGCGCGCACGCCGCGCAGGTCGCGGTTGCGATGGCCCCATTGGGCGGCGGCATAGGTGAGGATGGTCGAAGGCACCATGATGCCGACCATGGTGGTCGCCACGCCGAGGCAGGCCAGGGTCGTGCTGCCGGCGTTCATGCCAACGTGCCAGCCCATCAGGGCCACGAACAGCACGTTGGGGCCGGGCGCGGCCTGGGCGATCGCGATGGCGTCGTTGAACTGGGTCTGGGACAGCCAGTGGTGCTGCTCGACCAGGAAGCGGTGCATTTCGGACGTGGTCGAGATCGCGCCGCCGATCGACATCATCGACAGCAGCAGGAAATGCCCGAACAGGTTCAGCCAGTCGTGCCAGTCCAGCACCAGGTGCAGCGGCGCGCTCATGTGAGCTTGCGCCAGGCGATGACGCAGCCGATGCTGCCCAGCACCAACAGCACGGCCAACAGGGGCAGGTGCAGCAGCGCGACCGCGACGAAGCCGGCGACGCAGATGCCGGCGCTCCAGGCCAGCGGAATCGGCCCGCGCGCCAGCGCCGCCGTCAGCTTCAGGCCGGCGCCGGCGATCAGCCCCGCCGACACCGCCGCCAGGCCGCGCAGGGCGCCCACCATGGCCGGGCTGTCGGCAAAACTGTCGTGCAGCACGCCCAGCGCCAGCACGATGGCCAGCGGCAGGGCGATCAGCCCGGCCAGCGCCATCAGCGCGCCCATGAAGCCGAAATGGCGCGCACCGATCATCAGCGACAGGTTGACCACATTCGGGCCCGGCATGATCTGGGCGACGGCCCAGTCCTCGAGGAATTCTTCCTGCGTCAGCCACTGCTTGCGCTCGACCAGCTCGCGCTGGACCACGCCAAGCACGCCGCCGAAGCCTTGCAGCGACAGCAGGGTGAAGGAGATGAACAGGTCGGCGAGGGACTGCGGGCGATTCGGCGCTTCGTGGGGCGGGCTTACTGCGGAGGAATTCATCCCGGCATTATCGCGCCGGCCCGGCCCGCTGTCCAATGGTCAGCCGCCGCCGATGCCTTCGACGATGCGCCCGGTGCCACCGCAGGCAGGGCAGGAACGGCCGTCGGCCAGCTTGCCGCTTCCATTACAATTTGGACAGATATCCTCGCCGGTTCCCGGTGTGCCGGGCAGGGCGTCGTCGCCCGGATTCGGGCTTGATTCGGGGGTATTGTTCATTCGCAGCCTCGGTGTCGGGAGTGGGCGCAGCGTGCGATTTTAGGACCCATTGTCGAAGCGTGGCGCGCCCCTGGAATTGGCAGGGAAATATGCATTTCGATACCAGCTTGATATTGACTTTATGCGCTACAAATGAATACTCCTTAGGACAGCGCTAGCACGCGTAATTTGCCAAGGAGTCGCGATGGATCAAACTTCCGCACGAAATAATGGCAACCTGGCGATCGTCGAGGACATGCGTTCCGACAGCCAGCAGCAAGACGTTGTCGAGCACGGCATCTTGATGCGTGAACTCGGCAACACGATGTCCG
>JAEWEK010000106.1 GCA_023389425.1 Pseudomonadota bacterium
GTGCTTGCCACCAGGGTGTGCGTGAGGATGCCGCTGGCGCGCTGCATCTCGGGCGGGACGATGACCACGGTCTCGCCGTTGACGGTTTCGACGCGCAGTGCTTCCAGCGGCGCCGGCGCGGGCGCCGGCACCTTGTAGAAGCGGTCCCACAGGTACCAGCCCCCGCCCGCGAGCGCGGCGAGGACCAGCACGACAATGACTATCAATGAACGGCGTCTCATGGGGCGGTTCCGCTTGGGGTGAATGTGAGTGCGGCGGCGTCATGCGGCAGCGGCTGTTGGATGGCGTCTTCGAGCTGGCCGGCCGCGTCCTGCATCGCGGCCACCGCGTTCAGGTAGTCGAGCGCGTAGGCCTGGTAATCGACCTGCGCCAGGCTCAGTTCGAGGCGGTCGGCCGCGCCGGCCGCGAAACCGGCCTGCACGGCGCCGCGCTGGCGTGCGGCGACAGACAGTTGGGCGGCGGCGCGTGCGGCGGCCGCCCCGCTTTCTCGGTAGCGCGCCAGGCTGTTGTCCAGTTCATTGAGCACGGCTTCCTGCAAGGCCTCGACCCGCCCTGCCAGCTCGCTGCGTTTCGCTTCCGCCTGCGCGATGCCGCCCTGGTTGCGGTCGAACAGCGGCAGCGTGACGCCGCCGAGGCCGAAGCTGATCTTGTTGGCGCCGACGTCGTAGGTGTAGCCGGTGCCGATCTGGAAGTCCGGGTACTGTTTGGCGATCTCCAGCCGCAGCGCGGCCTGCCCTGCATCGTAGTCCGCCAGCGCGGCACGCAGGTCGGACCGGTGTTCGATGGCGCTGCGGCGCGCGTCTGCGGCGGCCGGCGCCACAAGCGGCTGCGCCAGTTCGCCGAAGTCCAGCTGCACCGCATCCAGCGCCGCGACCGGGATGCCGACCGCGGTGGCCAGTTGCGCGCGGGCCGAGGCCAGCGCGATCCGGCTCGCCGAAAGCTCAGCTTCCGCCTGCGCCGCCAGCAGCTGCTGGCGGCGCAGGTCCGGCATCGCGGCGGCGCCTGCGTCCAGCCGGCGCTGCAGCAATTCGACGCTGCGCCGCGCCCATTGCAGCTTGTCGGCCAACAGCTCGCCCCGGCGCGAGGCCAGGAACACGGCGCGGACGGCCGCGCGCACCTGGCTGCGGATCTTCCACGCCGTGCCCAGCGCGTTCATGCGCACCGCCTCGGCCTGCGCCTCGGCCAGCGCCACGCGGGCCGGGCGCTTGCCGGCCGTCTCGATCGGCCAGCTCAGGGCCGGCCCCGTGGTGTAGGGATGTCCGCCGTCGTGGTGCTTGATTTCAAATTCGAAGGGGAAAGCGAGGGTCGGGTTGGGCCGTGCGCCCGCCGTTTCGATACTGCCTGCCGCAGCCTGCTGCTGCGCCCGCGCCACCGCCAGCGCCGGGTTGTAGAAGCCGGCGGCCAGCGTAAGCGTGCGCGCATCCCAGCGCGCCGGCGGCCACGCGGGGAGCGGCTGGCCGGACTCGCGTTCGATGTACTCGCGCAGCGCCGGATCGGCCAGCGAGCGCTGGTCGAAGCGCTGCGCCAGCCGGGCCGAGTCGAGCGGCTTGGGCTGGTAGGCGGCACAGCCAGTCAGCAGGACACAGGAAAGAATCCACGAACAACGCATCGGCACATCCGGAAGACGATCGTCCGGAATGATAGGCTTGGCGCTGTGAAGACCGCGTCAACTATTCGTGAAGTTTTTGTGAAGTCCCGCTTATTCGGCGGGCGGCAGGTGGAGCGTGACGCGGGTGCCGGCGCCGGGCGTGCTGTCGACCTGCACCGGCCAGCCGTAGCGGTCGCAGATCCGCTTCACGATCGACAGGCCGATGCCGTGGCCATGGCCGGACTGGCCCGGCGCCTGGTAGAAGCGTTCGAATACGCGCGGCAGCGCATCCGGGGCGATGCCCGATCCGGTGTCCTCCACCGCCAGCGCGCCGTCCGCCCACGTCACGCTGATCGTGCCGTCGTGGGTGTGCCGCTGCGCGTTGTCGACCAGGTTGGACAGCACGATGGCGAGCGCCGAGGGGTTCGCCAGCACGCACGCATCGGCCGCCACATCGACCTTGGCGGCCACGCCGCGCTGCGCCATGCGTTCGCCGAAGCTCGCCAGCGCCGCCTCGACCGCAGCCTTCAGCGCGATCGGCTCGGTCTCCTTCGCGGTACGCTCGCGCGCCAGGGCCAGCAGGCATTCGACCAGCGACTGCATGTCGGCCGCGGCCTGCTCCACTTGCCGCAGGCGCTGGCGGCCCTTGGCATCGAGCGCATCGGCCGATTGCTCGAGCAGCTCGCAACTGGTGCGGATCGCGGTCAGCGGCGTGCGCAGTTCGTGGCTGACGTTGGCCGTGAACTCCTTTTCACGCTCGACCATGGCGGCCATGCGCCGCTGATAGTCGTTGACGGCTTCGGCCAGCTCGATCACCTCGCGCTCGTCGTAGCGGCCCGGATTGATGGACGCGGCGGCGCCCGAGCGCATCGCCCTGACCTGCTGCGCCAGCCCGCCCACTTGGCGCACCAGCACGCCGGAAAGCCAGTAGGCCAGGCCGATCGCCGCCAGCACGAACACGCCGGTGCCTGCCATCACGGCGTTGATGCCGTCCTTGAAGTGGCGCTCGTAGGCGCTGTAGTCGTACATGCGGTAGATGCGCTCGCCGTTGAGGGTGGCCACCGCCACGTGCACCTCGCGGTCGTCGATGATGACCTCATGGACGCCGTCCTCCAGCCCGGCGAATGACACTGGCGCCTCCAGGAACTTGCCGCCGGCCTGCGATACGCGCGCGCCCAGCCGCGCCTCGAACGGCGGCAGCGCGGTGGCGTCGGCACGGTACGAGGCCAGCACCTCGCGCATGTCGTCCGCGATCACCGACTGGATCAGGCGCTCTTCCTGCGCCTCGGCCAGCGCGCGCACGCCCAGCGCCTGCGCGCCGAGCAGCACGATGGCGGCGGCGAAGAAGGCCAGCGCGACCTTCAGGCGCAGGCTATGGCGCATCGCTTTTCCCCATGCGGTAGCCGATGCCGTGCACCGTGTCGATCGGATTGGATTCGCCGGCGGCGGTCAGCGCGCGGCGCAGCGTATGCATGTGCGTGCGCAGGGTGTCGCTGTCGGGCAGCGCCTCGCCCCACACCGCGACCTCGAGTTCTCCGCGGCGCAGCACCTTGCCCGGCGACGCCATCAGCAGCTGCAGCAGGTGCAGGCACTTGCGCGGCAGCCTGACGGCGCGGCCGGCGCGCTCCACCGCCAGCGTGCCGGGATCGACGCTGATGTCGCCGTGGCGCAGCACGTTGGGCACCACGTGGCCGGTGTGGCGCTTGATGAGCGCCGCCAGCCGCGCCTGCACTTCCCTCAGCGAGAAGGGCTTGACCAGGTAGTCGTCGGCGCCGTGCTCGAAGCCATCCAGGCGCTCGGCCAGCGTGTCCTTCGCGGTCAGCATCAGGACCGGCGTGTCGCGCCGCGCCTGTTCGCGCAGGCGGCGGCACAGCGTGAAGCCGTCCATGCCGGGCAGCGCCACGTCCAGCAGGATCGCGCTCCAGTCCTCGCTGACGGCGCGGTGCATGCCGGTGACGCCGTCGGCGGCGTGCTCCGGTTCGTAGCCCGCGCCGGCCAGGTAGTCGTACAGGTTGGCGGCGATCGCGGTGTCGTCTTCAATGATGAGGATGCGCATGCGGTGGCGTAAAGTGGCGGCGGACACCTACATTATGCGGCAGCTTGCCGCTGTCCGACAGGCTGCCGGCCACGCGCAAAAGAGAGTACTATTGTTAGATTCTCAACCTGCGCTTTTTGCAAAGCGCCGCTGGCGCGCACCTCCTCATGAATCCCCATCCCGCCCCCGATGCCAGCCCCGGCGCCTACCGCGACCTCCTGCGCCTGTTCGAGCAGGCGCCCGGCTTCGTCTGCTTTTTCCGCGGGCCGCAGCACGTCTACGAACTGCAGAACCAGGCCCACCACCGGCTGGCGGGCTTCAACGACATCATCGGCAAGCCGGTGCGGGAGGCGCTGCCGGAGCTGGCCGGACAGCAGTTCTTCGAATTGCTGGACGAGGTGTTCGCGACCGGGCGTCCCTTTGTCGGCAACGCCCTGCCACTGCAGGTGACCCCGTCCGGCGGCGGCGCCACGGCGCTGCGCTACATCGATTTCGTGTACCAGCCGATCGTGGACGAAGCGGGCGCCGTGGTCGGCATTTTCTCGCAGGGGAACGACGTCACCGAGCGGGTCCTGGCCGAGGAAACCCTGCTGCGCAAGCAACAGGAGCTGGAGCTGACCATCCACGCCCGCACCCGGGCGCTGGCGGACGCCCGCGCCGCGCTGCAGCTGGCCAATGAGCTCAAGGCCGACAAGAACCACCTGGAGCGCCTGTTCGAGCAGGCGCCCGGCTTCATCTGCGTGTTGCGCGGCCCGGACCATGTTTTCGAGCTGGCCAATACCGCCTACCGCAACTTGGTCGGCGGCCGCGATGTGGCCGGCAAGGCGCTCGCCACCGTCCTGCCCGAGGCGGTGTCCCAGGGCTTCGTCGACCTGCTCGACGATGTGTACCGCAGCGGCCAGCCCTTCCTCGGGCGCGCCGTCCCGATCTCCCTGCTCAACGATCCGGCCCAGTCCATACGCTACCTCGACTTCGTGTACCAGCCGGTGCTCGGACCCGAGGGCGAAGTGGCCGGCATCTTCGTGCAGGGCAGCGACGTCACCGACCAGAAAGTGGCGCAGGACGAGGTCAAGCGCCACCAGCTCGAGCTGGAAAGCCTGGTGGCGGCGCGCACCGCGGAGCTGAATGTAGCGCAGCAATCGCTGCAGCACGCGCAAAAGCTGGAAGCGATCGGCAAGCTCACCGGCGGCATCGCCCACGACTTCAACAACATCCTGCAGGTCATCGGCGGCAATCTCGAACTCCTGCAGCGCAAGTCATCGGACCGCGAATCCCTCGGCCTGCTGCAGGTCGGCATGCAGGCGGTCGAACGCGGCGCGCGCCTGGCCGCGCAGCTGCTGGCCTTCGCGCGGCGCCAGCCGCTGCAGCCGGTGGTGGTGAATCCGGCCCGCATCATCGGCGGCATGGACGACCTGCTGCGGCGCGCGCTGGGCGAGACCATCCAGATCGCCATCATCAAGGCCGGCGCGCTGTGGAACATTGTGGTCGACCCGCACCAGCTCGAGAACGTGCTGCTGAACCTGGCCATCAATGCGCGCGACGCCATGCCGGGCGGCGGCAAGCTGACCATCGAGATCGGCAACGCCATGCTGGACGATAGCTACGTGCAGGGCGAGCCGGACGGCGTGCCGGGGCAATACGTGCTGGTGGCCATTTCCGACAACGGCTGCGGCATGACGCGCGAGGTGCTGGAGCGCGCTTGCGAGCCCTTCTTCACCACCAAGCCGGAAGGCGCCGGCACCGGACTCGGGCTGTCGATGGCCTACGGCTTCGTCAAGCAGACCGGCGGCCATTTCAAGATTTACAGCGAGGCGGGACTCGGCTCCACGGTCAAGCTGTACTTCCCGCGCAGCTTCGAGGCCGAGACGCCGGCCGCGCGCGAGGCCAGCGGCCCGCTCGAGGGCGGCCGGGAGACCATCCTGGCGGTCGAGGACGACCCCGCCGTGCGGTCGACGGTGGTCGAGATGCTGTCGAGCCTGGGCTACCACGTGGTCAAGGCCGACAATGCCGGTGACGCCCTGGTCATCCTGAAGAGCGGGCTGCCCATCGACATGCTGTTCACGGACGTCGTGATGCCGGGCGCGATGCCCAGCCCCGAACTGGCGCGCCAGGCCAGGCTGCTTCATCCGAAGCTGGCGGTCCTGTTCACCTCGGGCTATCCGCAGAACGCGATCATGCATGGAGGCCGGCTCGATCCTGGCGTCGAGCTCCTGTCCAAACCCTATGGGCGGGAACAGCTGGCGCGCAAGATCCGCCACGTGCTGGCCCAGCGCGCGCCGGCGCGCCCCGCCGATCCTGCCCCTTCTCAGTTGCGCAGCTGGCGCATCCTGGTGGTCGAGGACAATCGCGAGCTGATGGAGATCGCCTGCAGCCTGTTCGAGGCGCTGGGCCAGGTCGTGCGCTGCGCCGACAACGCCGATGCGGCCCATGCGGCGCTGGCCGGCGAGTCCTTCGACCTGCTGTTCACCGATATCGACCTGGGCGGCCAGTCCGGGGTTGCGCTGGCGCGGCAGGCGCGCCAGCTGCAGCCGGAGCTGCAAGTGGTGTTCGCCTCGGGCTACGGCGCCCCGGACGAGGATCTCGGCTTCGCCTACTCCAGCATTCCGAAGCCCTATGCGCTCGAGCGGCTGGTGGCGATGCTGGACGCGCTGGGTTGAGCGGCCGGCGCCTCAGAACGCTTCCCACGCCTCCTCGGCCGCGGCCGCCGCCGCGCGCTGCGCCCGGACCGGTCGCGGTGCGGCTTTAGCATGCACGGGCGGCGCCGTCACCAGCGCGCGGCCCGATGGCGCCGGTGCGTCATTGATGCGGAAGGCGGCCACCGCGCGCGCCAGCTGGTCGGCCTCGTCGCGCAGCGACTGCGCCGCCGCCGACGCTTCCTCCACCAGCGCCGCGTTCTGCTGGGTGGCCTGGTCCATCTCGTTGATCGCCACGTTCACCTGCTCGATGCCGGCGCTCTGCTCGCGGCTGGCGGCGCTGATCTCGGCCATGATGTCGGTCACCCGGCTGACGCTGTCCACGATGTCGGCCATCGTGGCGCCGGCACGGTCCACCAGCTGCGAGCCCACCTGCACCTGTTCGACCGAATCGTCGATCAGGGTCTTGATCTCCTTGGCCGCCGCGGCGCTGCGCTGGGCCAGGGTGCGCACCTCGCTCGCCACCACCGCGAAACCGCGCCCCTGCTCGCCGGCGCGCGCCGCTTCCACCGCCGCGTTCAGCGCCAGGATATTGGTCTGGAAGGCGATGCCGTCGATGACCGCGATGATGTCGACGATTTTCTTCGACGAGGCGTTGATGTTGGCCATGGTGGTGACCACTTCCGACACCACGGCGCCGCCCTTGCCCGCCACTTCCGACGCCGACGCCGCCAGCACATTGGCCTGGCGCGCATTCTCGGCATTCTGCCTGACGGTCGAGGTCAGCTCCTCCATCGAGGACGCGGTTTCCTCCAGCGCGCCGGCCTGCTGCTCGGTGCGCGAGGACAGGTCGAGGTTGCCGGCGGCGATCTGTCCGGCGGCGGTGGCGATGGTGTCGGTGCCGCCGCGCACCTGGCCGACGATGCGCGCCAGGCCCGCGTTCATGTCCTTCAGCGCCTGCATCAGGCGCCCCGTCTCGTCGCGCGATTCCACTTCGATCTCGCGCGTGAGGTCGCCGGCGGCCACCGCATGCGCCAGGTCCACCGCCTGCTCCAGCGGCCGCACGATGCCGCGGATCAGGAAGGTGCCGACCACCGCCGCCACCAGCAGCCCGAGCGCGAGGCCGGACAGGCACAGCACGCGCACCCATTTGTAGGCATTCTCGGAAGCCGCGTCCATGCGCGCCGCCTCGGTCAGCTGGATCTTGATGAGCGCATTGACTTCGTCCCGCACCGGCTCGAACAGCTTGAGCATCGGACCATGCACCAGCTGCGAGGCCTGCTGCATGTCGCCCGCGCGCAGCGCCGCCGCCACCGGGCTCACGCCCTTGTCGATGAATTCGCCGCGCGCCTTGACGAAGCGGTCGGCCAGCACCTGTTCTTCCGGCGTGATCTCGGTGGCGAGGTAGGCCTTCCACTGCTCGTCGATCACGGCGCGGTTGCGTTCGACCTCGGCCAGCAGTGCCGGCACCTGCTGGGGATCACCGTTGACGGCGAGCGCCAGCGACAGCTGGTTCTGTTCCAGCGCCCGGATCACCTGGTCGAGCTGGCCGAGGCAGACCAGGCGGTCGCCGTACATTGAAGTCATGTCCTCGTTGGCCTTGCCGAGGCTGACCAGACCGACGGCGGCCCCGGCGATCAGTTCCGCCCCGAGCAGCAGGAGCAGGAAAACCAGCCGGGTCTTGATTGCGAGATTCTTAAACATCTATACAACTCCAGTGCCATTCAGGGTGGGTGGGGAACCGAACGATTATAGGAATACCCAATTCGCATGAGAAATATTGTGACCGCCGCCGAGGCCGAATTCACGAATCTGTCGTTTCCGCACGCCAAGCACGGTTCGGCAGCGTCGCCCCGGTGTCATATTTCGATGTCATACTGGTATCCCACTTCGTTTCCCCGACACGGCGCGCCATGTACGCAGCGGTAGATCTCGGCTCCAACAGTTTTCGCTTGCACATCGGCCAGCCGGAAGGGCGCCAGATCCGGATCGTCCGCACCGCGCGCGAACCGATCCGCCTCGCCGCCGGCCTGGACGCGCAGGACGTGCTGGGCCAGGACGCGATCGCGCGCGCTCTGCGCTGCCTGGAGCAGTTCCGCGCGCTGCTCGGCGAATACAAGCTGGAGGCGGTGCGGGTGGTCGCCACCAACACGCTGCGCGTCGCGGTCAATGCCGGCGCCGTGCTGCCCCAGTTCGAGCAGGCGATCGGCTATCCGATCGAGGTCATCTCCGGCGAAGAGGAAGGCCGCCTGATCTACATGGGCGTGGCGCGCGCGCTCGACCTGCCCCGCCAGCGCCGCCTGGTGGTCGACGTCGGAGGCGGTTCGACCGAACTGGCGCTGGGCGTGGGCGACGACATCCTGTCGGCCGAATCGTTCACCATCGGCACCCACGGCCAGGCCGCCGGCTTCTTCGCCGACGGGCGCATCACGCGCCAGCGCTTCGAGCACGCGATCATGGCCGCGCGCGCCCGCTTCGACGATGCCGCCCAGTGGTACCGCGGCCAGCGCTGGGACGCGGCCTACGGCTCGTCCGGCACGATCCGTGCCATCGCGGAAGTCATCCGCCGCAACGGCATCGGCGACGGCACGCTGTCGCTGGCCAGCATGGACGCGCTGTGCGAGCGCATGGCCGCCATCGGCAGCGTCGAGGCCTTCGACCTTCCGGGCATCAAGAAGGAACGGGTGGCGGTGATGCTGGGCGGCCTGACGGTGCTGGCCGGCGCCTTGCGCGAACTGGAGATCGAGCGCATCGAGGCGGTCGACGCCGGCCTGCGCCTGGGCGTGCTGTCCGACCTGCAGCTGCGCGCCGACCGTCACGACCGCCGCGACGACGCCGTGCTGGCCTGCATGCGCCGCTTCGGCGCCGACGAGGAACGCGCCGCGCGCACCGCCGCGCTAGCGCAGGAACTGTTCTACCGTTTCGGCGCGCGCTCGGAGCAAACCGCGCGCCTGCTGGGATGGTCGGCGATGTTGCACGAGATCGGGCTGGCGGTGTCGCACACCGGCGCCCACAAGCACGCCGCCTACATCGTCGAATACGCCGACCTGCCCGGCTTTACCAAGGGCGAGCAGCGCGCCATGGCCAGCATCGTGCTGGGCCAGAAGGGAAACCTGCGCAAGATCCGCGACGTACTGGCCGACGCCGACCTGTCGCGCTCCGTGCTGGCGCTGCGGCTGGCGGTGCTGTTCATGCATGCAGAGATCCGGCTGGCGGCGCTGGACGCGCTGCAGGTGCGCGTCAAGTCGCGCATCGAGATCGACATTCCGCGCGCCTGGATCGCGCGCCACCCGACGCTGTCGGCATGGATGGACAAAGAAGCCGACGCCTGGTCGCAGGCCGGCTTCCCGATGACGGTCAGGCTGGCCTGAGCCGGCTCAGGGCGCGGGCACGGCGCCCGGCTGTCCCAGCAAGGTGGCCAGCGCGCGCTGGGCGCTATATGGGGTGCGGCCGGCGCGCGGCTGGCAGCGGCGGTATTCGCCGTCGGCGCCCAGGTCCCAGGCATCGACGTTGTCCTTCAGGTAGGGCTGCAGGCCCTCGCGCAGCACGCGCCGCTTGAGCGCGGGCGCGCGCACCGGGAACGCCACCTCGACGCGGCGGAACAGGTTGCGGTTCATCCAGTCGGCGCTGGACAGCCAGACGTCGCCCGCGCCGCCGTTACGGAAGTAGAACACGCGGCTGTGCTCGAGGAAGCGCCCGACCACCGAGCGCACCTTGATGTTCTCCGACAGGCCCTTCACGCCCGGCCGCAGCGAACAGGCGCCGCGCACGATCAGCTCGATCTTCGCGCCGTCATTGGAGGCCGCGTACAGCGCCTGGATCACCGAATCGTCGGTCAGCGAATTCATCTTGGCGACAATGTGGCCGCGGCCGCCGGCGCGCGCCAGCTCTCCCTCGTTGCGGATCGCCCGTACCAGCTGCTTCTGCAGCGAGAACGGGGCCAGCCACATCAGCGCCAGCTGCTTGGGCCGGGTCAGGCTGGTCAGGTGCAGGAACACCTCGTTGACTTCGTCGGTGAGCTCGGGGTCGGCGGTGAGCAGGCCGAAGTCGGTGTAGACCTTGGCCGTGGCGGGGTTGTAGTTGCCGGTGCCGAGGTGGGCGTACTTGCGCAGCACGCTGCCTTCGCGCCGCATCACCAGCGCCATCTTGGCGTGCGTCTTCAGGCCCACTACGCCATACACCACCTGGGCGCCGGCGCGTTCCAGCCGCTCGGCCCAGTTGATGTTGACCTCTTCGTCGAAGCGCGCCATCAGTTCCACGATCACGGTCACTTCCTTGCCGCTGACGGCGGCCCCGATCAGCGACTCCATCAGCTCCGAGTTCATGCCGGCGCGGTACACGGTCTGCTTGATCGCGAGGACGCTGGGGTCGAGCGCGGCCTGGTGGATGAAGTCGACCACCGGCTGGAAGGACTGGAAAGGATGGTGCAGCAGCACGTCCTGGCGGTCGAGCGCGGTGAAGACGTCGTGGTTGGCCAGCTTGTGCGGCAGCCCCGGCGTGAAGGGCGGGAATTTCAACTGGGCGCGCGCCGGGCCGTTGACGATTTCGAGCAGGCGCACCATGTTGACCGGGCCGTCGACCGCGTACAGTCGCGAATGGTCGATGCCGAACTGCTGCAGCAAGAAGTCTTTCAGGTGCTCCGGGCAGCCGCGCCCGACCTCGATGCGCACCGCGAAGCCGTACTGCCGGCTGTGCAGCTCGCTCTGCAAGGCATGGCGCAGGTTGGTGACTTCTTCCTCGTCCACCCACAGGTCGCTGTTGCGGGTGACCCGGAACTGCGAATACGACAGCACCTCGCGTCCCGTGAACAGCTCGGCGATGTGGGCCTGGATCACCGACGACAGCAGGCAGTAGCAGGCGCCGGGAAGGTCCGACAGTTCGTCCGGCAGGCGGATCACGCGCGGCAGCACGCGCGGCGCCTTCATGATGGCGATCGCGGTGCCGCGCCCGAACGCGTCCTTGCCGGACAGTTCGACGATGAAGTTCAGGCTCTTGTTGATGACGCGCGGGAAGGGATGGGCCGGGTCCAGCCCGACCGGCGTCAGCAGCGGACGCACTTCCTTGTCGAAGTACTGCTTGACCCAGGCCCGCTGCGCCGCATTGCGCTTGCCGCGGTTGAGCAGGTGGATGCCGGCTTCGGCCAGGCTGGGCAGGATTTCCGTATTCAGCAGCTCGTACTGGCGCTCGATCAGGCGGCGCGCGTCCAGGCTGGCGCGTTCGATGTCCGCGGTCAGGTCGAGCGGCAGCGCGCCCACGCCCTTCAGTTCGTGCTGGGCCAGCAGGCTGGCGATGCGCACCTCGAAGAATTCGTCCAGGTTGCTGCTGACGATGCACAGGTAGCGCAGTCGCTCCAGCAGCGGCACCGACGGGTCCTCGGCCTGCGCGAGCACGCGCCGGTTGAAGGCGAGCAGCGACAGCTCGCGGTTCAGGTTGGTGTCGGGCGGCGGCGGTTCTTTGGCGGCGGATGCGTTCATGTTGGGCTCCGAGTGTAGGAGCGCTTGGTGACAGGAGCGTGACACGGTGTGGATGCACCACATTAACATGTCCGGCACGCCGCCGGCGGCAGCCCTGCCATTCGGGACGGAGAAACGATCATTGCACAAGCGAAAACACAAATTGTCACATTGTGTCTTCCTCCTAGGCAACGTTTTGCATTACTATAGGCAGTTCGCTCCGCTGCACTGGTCCTGGCCAGCCGTGGAATCCTTGCAAACAACTTTGCGCGCTCCATGTCAATCATGCACTCAGTTCCGCGCTTCCGCGCGATCCGGACACTCCGCACGCCTGCCGCCGCCGGTGTGCTGGCCCTGTTGTCGGCCACGGCCGCCGCCCAGACCGGCCCGGCCGCCGTCGACATCGACGAGCTTCAGCTCGAAGACCTCGCCAACATCAAGGTGACCTCGGTCTCACGCCGCCCGGAACTGCTGTCGGACGCGCCGGCCTCGATCTTCGTCATCACCGGCGACGACATCCGCCGCGCCGGCGCCACCACCCTGCCCGAGGCGCTGCGGCTGGCGCCCAACCTGCAAGTGGCGCAAAACGACGCCCGCAACTACGCGATCACCGCGCGCGGCTTCAATAATGTTTTGGAGAACAAGCTGCTGGTGCTGGTCGACGGCCGCATCGTGTATTCGCCGCTGTTTTCGGGAGTGTACTGGGACGCGCAGGACGTGGTGCTGGAAGACGTCGAACGCATCGAAGTCATCAGCGGCGCCGGCGGCACCATGTGGGGCGCGAACGCCGTCAACGGGGTCATCAACGTGATTACCCGGCGCGCCGACCAGACCCAGGGCACGCTGGCCTCGGCCGCCGCCGGCGGCAGGCAACAGAACGGCGCGGTGCGCTACGGCTCCACGGTGGCCGGCGGCAGCTACCGCCTGTACGCCAAGGCCAGCCGCAACGACGACCTCACCCGGGTGATCGGCGGCTCCGACGATTTCGGCATGCGCCGCAAGCAGGCGGGCTTTCGCGCCGACTGGGGCAGCGCGCTGGAACAATCGACGCTGCAGGGCGACGCCTACCGCGGCTGGCTGCACCAGGCCGGCACGCCCGACATCAAGATCGGCGGCGCCAACCTGCTGGGGCGGATGACGCGCCAGACCGCGGGCGGCTCGGAACTGAGCCTGCAGGCCTACTGGGATTACACCGAGCGCAATCAACCCGGCGCCTTCGTCGAGCACCTGAACACGGTCGACCTGCAGGCGCAACAGGCGATGCAGCTGGGCAGCCACGGCCTGCTGTGGGGCGCCGGCTACCGCCATGCCTACGACCGCGTGCAAAACGACGTCAACTTCGCCTTCCTGCCGGGCGCGCTGAACATGGTGTGGTCGAACCTGTTCGTGCAGGACGAGATCGCGCTGCGCGACAAGCTGAAGCTGACGGCCGGCCTCAAGCTCGAACACAACAGCTACACCGGCACCGAGGTGCTGCCGACGCTGCGCCTGGCGTGGAAGCCCACGGCCGACAAGCTGGCCTGGGCCGCGCTGTCGCGCGCGGTGCGGGCGC
>JAEWEK010000124.1 GCA_023389425.1 Pseudomonadota bacterium
ACGCGAACCCTGCCGACGCTGTGCCCGTCTGACAACTCCGCATCCGGCGGGAGCGTCGGCAGCCACAACCATGGCAGCCGACGCTCCCCGCAGCAGCAGCCGTCGTGCCGCCCCGGCATGGCCGATCCTCCCTCCCCGCAAGTCCCATTTCCCGTCCGCCGTGCGCGCCGCGCACCACCTTTCCCGATTTGCTGACTTTCAGTTTTTTTTGACGAGAAAACAACCGTCAAACCCATGTGTAAAGGTGAAGTAGCACTTTCACTGTGTTTTCTAAGTACTTCATTTTCTTGAGGTTTTTTCCGAAGTGCAATGTTCGCAAAGTGCGCTAAGTCCTTGAGTTCATTGAAAAAATTCCGTTTTTACACGTGTGAATTCGCTTGACCGCAAAACTTGCTTCCACTAAAGTGGGAAACAGTGTGAAAAAGTGTCGTTTTGTGGGAAGAATTTGCGGCCTTCCACCGAACGAATTTGCGAAACTGACCACTCTTCAAAACCAGGCACAACGTGTTCCAAGGCGCGTCAGCAATCAATCTCGATGCGAAAGGCAGGATGTCCATCCCTGCCAAGCACCGTGACGCCCTCTTGCAGCAATGCGAGGGCAAGCTGACCTTGACCCGCCACCCGCATGGTTGCCTGCTGTTCTTTCCGCGCCCGGTCTGGGAAAAGCATCGCGAACAGATCGCCGCCTGGCCGATGTCGGCCAGAGCGTGGCAGCGCATTTTCCTTGGGAACGCGTGCGATGTCGAGCTTGACAGCGCCGGCCGCGTCCTCATTTCGCCCGAACTGCGCGCCGCGGTCGGACTCGAAAAAGAAGTGATGATGCTCGGCATGGGCACCCACTTCGAGATCTGGGATGCCGCCAAGCTGGCCCAGGACGAGTCCGATGCGGTCGCCGGCGGCATGCCCGACGTTCTTTCCAATTTCAGTTTCTAAAGGGCGCCGCAGAATGATTTCCACGACGGTGCCCAGCCTGCAGCATCGCACGGTGCTGTTGGATGAAGCGGTCGACGCACTCGCGCTCGACGGCGCGCGCAGCAACGGCACATATATAGATGGCACCTTCGGCCGCGGCGGACACAGCCGGCTGATCCTGTCGCGCCTGGGCGACAGTGGTCGCCTGGTGGCGTTCGACAAGGACCCGATGGCCATTGCCACGGCCGAACAGCTTGGCGATCCGCGTTTCACGATCGTCCATGACAGCTTTGCCACGATGCAAAGCGCGCTCGCCGCGCGCGGCATCGACCGGGTCGACGGCGTACTGCTCGACCTGGGGATCTCGTCGCCGCAGGTGGATGACGCGGCGCGCGGCTTCAGCTTCCGTCAGGATGGTCCGCTCGACATGCGGATGGATACCACGCGCGGCGTGTCCGCGGCCGAGTGGCTCGCAACCGTGCCCGAACAACAATTGGAAAAGGTGATAAGGGATTATGGGGAAGAACGGTTTGCTTTTCAGATTGCAAAGGCGATTGTTGCTCGCCGGGCAATCGAACCAATTTCAGGCACACGGCAGCTTGCCGGTATCGTGGCAGACGCGGTCAAGACTCGCGAAAAGGGCAAGGATCCGGCCACCCGTACCTTTCAGGCTATCCGGATTTTCGTCAATCAGGAGCTTGAGGACCTCGAAACAGGTCTGAACGCGGCCTACGCCATGCTGGCCGACGGCGCCCGCATGGCGGTCATCAGCTTCCACTCCCTGGAAGACCGCATCGTCAAGCAGTTCCTGGCGTCCAAGGCCAAAGTGGCGCAGCCGGACCGCCGCCTGCCGATCAAGGCCGCCGACCTCCCCAAGCCGCAAATGAAACTGATTGCAAAGATCAAGCCGTCGGCGCAGGAAGTGGCGGACAATCCTCGCGCTCGCTCGGCGGTGCTGCGTGTGGCCGAGCGCATCGGGGTGGCCCCATGAGCGGCAAGATCAACTTCCTGCTGGCGGCCACGCTGGTCGGCTGCGCGCTGTCGGTGGTCAATGCGCGCTTCCATGCATTCCACCTGGGGATCGACCTCGAGCGGCTGCAGCAGCAGGCGCGCCAGCTCGACATCGACTGGGCCCAGCTCCAGCTCGACCAGTCCACGCTGGGCAAGAACGAGCGCATCGAGCAGATCGCGCGCACTGAACTGAACATGACGCCGCTGACCCCGGCGCGCACCCAATACCTGAGGGAAGGCGGCAAATGAAGCGCGGCGCACATTCAGCGCGAGTAGCGGCATCGAAGGGCGTGGCGTTCTCCACCAGCCCGGTGCTGGCCGTGCGCGTGCCGAACTGGCGTTCGCGCCTGGTGCTGCTGGTGCTGTTCACGGCCTTCTTCGCGCTCGGCGCGCGCGCGGTGTATTTGCAGACGATGTCCACCACCTTCCTGCAGAAGCAGGGCGCCAGCCGCTACGAACATCGCCTCGAACTGCCCGCCATCCGCGGCAAGATCTTCGACCGCAATGGCCAGGTGCTGGCCTCCTCGCTGCCGGTGAAGGCGGTGTGGGCGATCCCGGAAGACGTGCTGGCCGCGCCGCCGGAAAAGCTGCGCGAGCTGGCCAGGCTGCTCGAGATGCCCGAATCGGAACTGCGCAAGAAGCTCGATTCCGACCGCACCTTCGTCTACCTCAAGCGCCAGGTCGAGCTGGACGTGGTCGACAAGATCAAGGCGCTGAAGATCGACGGCATCGACACCCGTCCCGAATACAAGCGCTTCTACCCGCAGGGCGAAGTGATGGCGCACATGGTCGGCTTCACCAACGTCGAGGACGTGGGCCAGGAAGCGATGGAGCTGGCGCAGCAGAAGACGCTGGTCGGCGTGACCGGCAGCCGCCGCGTGATCAAGGACCGCCTCGGCCGCATCGTCGAGGACCTGGGAACCTCGCGCGAGCCGCACGACGGCCATGACCTGACGCTGTCGGTGGACAGCAAGCTGCAATACATCGCCTTCAACAGCATCAAGACCGCGGTCGAGAAATTCCACGCCAAGGCCGGCGCGGCGGTGGTGCTGGACGTGCACACCGGCGAGGTGCTGGCGCTGGCCAACTGGCCCAGCTACGACCCCAACGACCGCCGCGGCCTGACCGGCGAGCAGCTGCGCAACCGCGCCATCACCGACACTTTCGAGCCGGGTTCGACGCTCAAGCCCTTCACCGTGGCGCTGGCGCTAAACAACGGCAAGGTCACGCCGGACACGCTGATCGACACCGGCAACGGCCGCATGATGATCGGCCCCAGCCCGGTGCGCGACACGCACCCGCACGGCGTGATCAACGTCGGCCAGATCATCCAGAAGTCCTCGAATATCGGCGTGTCCAAGATCGCGCTGGCGACGCCGGCCCAGGAGATGTGGGAGATGTTCACCAAGGTCGGCTTCGGCCAGGCGCCGCGCTTCGGCTTCCCCGGCGCCGTCGCGGGCCGTGTGCGTCCCTACAAGTCGTGGCGTCCGATCGAGCAGGCCAATATGTCCTTCGGCCAGGGCATCTCGGTGTCGCTGCTGCAGCTGGCCCGTTCCTACATGATCTTCGCCCGCGACGGCGACATCATCCCGCTGTCGTTCCAGAAAGTGAGCGAGCCGCCGGTGGGCCAGCAGGTCATCTCGGCCAAGGCCGCGGCGCAGATGCGCGCCATGCTCGAATCGGTGGTGCTGCCGGGCGGCACCGCGGTGCAGGCGCAGGTGCCGGGCTATCGCGTGGGCGGCAAGACCGGCACCGCGCAGAAGGTCGTCAACGGCCGCTATTCCCAGACCGACTACGACGGTGTGTTCGCCGGCATCGCGCCCTTGTCGAAACCGCGCTTCGTCATCGCGGTGCTGATCAGCCACCCGCAAGGCGCGCTCCACACGGGCGGCTGGGTGGCCGCGCCGACCTTCGCCGCGCTCGCCGCCAACGCGCTGCGCGCCGCCAACGTGGCGCCCGATTCGGACGTCACCGACATCATCATCCCCGCGCATACCGAGGAGGAGAACTGATGGCTGCGAACGTGAACGACATCGTGCAGTGGATCGCCGGCGCCGCCCCGCAAGGCCGGCTGGTGTCCGACTCGCGCCTGGTCCGTCCGGGCGACGTGTTCTTCGCCTGGCCCGGCGAGGCGGGAGATGGCCGCGCCTACGTCGCCGAGGCGGTGCAGAACGGCGCCGCGGCCGTGGTGTTCGAGGAGCGCGGGTTCGCATGGGATGCCGCGCTGGCCGTGCCGCACCTCGCCGTCGCCGACCTGAAAACCAAGGCCGGCCCGATCGCGCACGCCTGCCTCGGCATGCCGGATGCGGGCATGTTCACCGTCGGCGTGACCGGCACCAACGGCAAGACCTCGATCGCGGTCTGGCTCGGCCAGGCTTTCGCCAAACTCGGCGAAACCGCCGCCGTCATCGGCACGCTGGGCGTGGGCCTGTTCCGCGGCCGCGCCGAGCCGAGCTTCGACCCGACCGGCTTCACCACGCCCGATCCGGTACTGCTGGCCCGCAAACTGGCCGAGGTGCGCGACGCGCGCGCCACCGCGCTGGCAATCGAGGTATCCTCCATCGGTTTGGACCAGCAGCGCGCCGCGGGCATGCATTTCGACGTCGCCATCTTTACCAATCTGACCCGCGACCACCTCGACTACCACGGCACCATGGAAGAGTACGAAGCTTCCAAGCGCAAGCTGTTCGAGTGGCCGGGACTGAAGTCCGCCGTCATCAATCTCGACGATCCGGCCGGGCTGCGGATGGTTGCGCACTTGCGCAGGCATTTCCCGGCCTTGCCGGTCACCGGCTACACCCTGCGCGGCGAGGACGAGCAGCCCGCCATCGACGGCGTGGCGATGCTGCGCGCATCCAGCCTGCGCAGCCGTAACGCACTCACCGAATTCCATCTCGAATCGCCCGGCGGCGGCGCCAATCTCAAGACCCAGCTGGTCGGCCACTTCAACGTCAGCAATGCGCTGGCGGTGCTGGCGACCTTGCTCGCCAAGGGCGTCGCGCTGAAGCAGGCGGTGGATGCGGTCGAGTCGCTGACGCCGGCGCCGGGCCGCATGCAGCAGCTGGGCGGCCAGGATGCGCCGATGATCGTCATCGACTACGCCCACACGCCGGATGCGCTGGAAAAAACGCTGGAAGCGCTGCGCCAGGTGGCCACCGACCGCGGCGGGCAATTGTGGTGCGTGTTCGGCTGCGGCGGCGACCGCGATCCGGGCAAGCGCCCGCAGATGGGCGCCATCGCGCAGTCCGCGGACCATGTGCTGGTCACCAGCGACAATCCGCGCAGCGAGGAGCCGGGCGCCATCATCGCGCAGATCGTCGCCGGCATGGACGAGCAGCATCCGAACTCGCGCCACCAGGCCATCGAGGACCGCGCCGCCGCGATCCTGCTGGCCGTGAAACAGGCCGGCAAGCAGGACGTGATCCTGGTGGCGGGGAAGGGCCATGAGCCCTACCAGGAAATCAAGGGCCGGAAGATGCCGTTTTCCGACGCCGACCATGCCGTGCTGGCGCTGACCGCGCGCGTGACCATGTTGAGGACGAACTGATATGCGCGCATCCCTCGCTCCCATGATCGCCTCCATCAGCGGCGCGCGCATGACGCAGAACGCCGCATTCGACGGCATCTCCACCGACAGCCGCAGCGTGCGGGCCGGCCAGCTGTTCGTCGCCCTGCGCGGCGAACACTTCGATGCCCACGACTACCTCGACCAGGTGGCGGCCAAGGGCGTGGCCGCCGTCGTGGTCGAGAAACTGCCGGCCGGCTGGACGCTGCCAGCGATCGTGGTGCCGAACACGCTGGCCGCGCTGGGCCAGATCGCCAACTGGTGGCGCGGCCGCTTCGCGATCCCGGTCATCGGGGTCACCGGCAGCAACGGCAAGACGACGGTCAAGGAAATGATCTCGTCCATCCTCGCCGCCGCATTCGGCGAAGGCGAGCGCCTGGCCACCCAGGGCAACCTGAACAACGAGATCGGCCTGCCGCTCACGCTGATGCGCCTGGACGCGACGCACCGCGCGGCGGTGGTTGAAATGGGCATGAACCATCCGGGCGAGATCGCGCGCCTGGCCGCCATCGCCGCGCCCACCGTCGGCATGGTCAACAACGCCCAGCGCGAGCACCAGGAATTCATGCACACCGTGGAAGCGGTGGCGCGCGAAAACGGCGCGGTGCTGGAAGTGCTGCCGAAAGGCGGCGTGGCCGTGTTCCCGGGCGACGACGAATACAC